>NZ_VRVD01000320.1:0-5271 GCF_008040015.1 Methylobacterium sp. WL18
TTCAGGGCGTTCGCCGGCGGAGCCGCCGGCCAACGCCCTGAAAGCCGCCAAGCTCGCCGGGCTGGCCGGCTTCGTGAACGTCCATTGCCCGGCGCTGCGGACCGACGGCGACCGCTTCAAGAGCGTGGTCCAGGCCATGGGCGTCGATCCGGCGGACCTCGAGCGCGACACCCTGCTGCTGCAGGCCCGCGCCTACCTGGCCGTCTACGAGAAGGACGTGCCGGCCAGCTGTGCCCGCGCGGACGAGATGTTCGGGCGCACCGGCAAGGTCGTCCCGGGGGTGTTCGTCCCGCGCTGATCGCCCAACCCGGCGCGACGTGCTAGGGCCACCGGATGCCCCGCTGGCTTTTCCTCATCCTCGTCACCGCCCTCGCCCTCTCGGTCGTGGGCGGGGTGCTCATCGTGCTGCGCAGCCCGCGGAGCACCCCCCAGCCCGAAGCGGGCGCCGTCACCGCGCCGGCGGTGCCGGCACCGGCTGCGCGGCCGGGCGGCAGCCCGTAACGGCTCAGGCGGCGATCCCGGTCCCCACCGGGCAGCTCACGCCGGTGCCGCCGAGCCCGCAATAGCCCGCCGGGTTCTTGGCGAGGTATTGCTGGTGGTAGCCTTCGGCGAAGTAGAAGTGCTGGAGCGGCACGATCTCGGTGGTGATGTCGGGGAAGTCGCGCGCCCGCAGGGCCTCGGCGTAGGTCGCCCGCACGGCCTTGGCGGTCGCCTCCTGCTCGGGGCCGACGGTGTAGATGCCCGAGCGGTACTGCGTGCCGGCATCGTTCCCCTGGCGCATGCCCTGGGTCGGGTTGTGGCTCTCGAAGAAGGTCCGCAGCAGGGCGTCGAGGGGCAGGATAGCGGGATCGAAGGCCACCAGCACGACCTCGTTGTGGCCGGTCTGGCCGGTGCAGACCTCCTCGTAGGTCGGGTTCGGGGTGTAGCCCCCGGCATAGCCGACCGCCGTGACGAACACGCCCTTCGGCAGCTGCCAGAACCGGCGCTCGGCCCCCCAGAAGCAGCCGAGCCCGAGCACGATCGTCTCGATCCCCGGGGGATAGGGGCCCTTGAGCGGGTTGCCGTTGACGAAATGGGTCTCGGTGGTCGGGACGGGATTCGGGCGGCCCGGCAGGGCCTCGGCGGGGCTCGGCATCTCGGGGCGCTTGCGGAACAGGAACATCGTCTCTCGCCTTCCGGGTCTCAGGGTGTGATCCGAATATGGGGTCGACCCGGGCTCCAAAGAAGCGGCCGGGAAAGCGGCCAAGAAGCTGGGCATGACAGGTTTGGCCGTCTGCAAGAGCCGTACAGCGCGCTGGAAACCCGTGCGTCCGTGGCTAATCCCGACCGGAGGACTGGACCGGGCCTGCGATTTCCGGCTTGTAGGCGCGAGGGAGCCGCCCCCACGGGTCGCGGCGTGAGGGGCTGAAGCCGGATGGAGACGGGCTGGACCGCCACGAGCCACGTGCTGGACAATCTCAGGACGGAATCGAACCGGGGCGACCCGTTCGCCGCGGCCGTGCGGGCGACCCGGATGCCGATGATCGTCACCGATCCGCGGCAACACGACAACCCGATCGTGTTCGCGAACGACGCCTTCCTGACGCTCACCGGCTATTCGCGGCTGGAGGTGACCGGGCGCAACTGCCGCTTCCTGCAGGGGCCGGAGACCGACCCGGCCGCGATCGAGCGCCTGCGTGCCGCGATCCGGCGGGAGGACGACATCAAGATCGACCTCCTGAACTACCGCAAGGACGGCTCGGTCTTCCAGAACGCGCTGTATGTCGGGCCGGTGCGGGATGCGGCCGGGACGGTCGTCTACTATTTCGCGTCCCAGGTCGACGTGAGCGAGCACTACGCGCTCACCGCCGAGATCGCGCGGCTGACGGAGGAGCTCGCCGCGGCGCGGGCATGGCTCGCGGGGCGGTAGGACCGCCGATCAGGGCTTCGTCAGGAACCCGATCGGCTCCCGGCCCGGCTGGCCGAGCCAGAGCAGCACCGCACCGAGCCCCAGCCCGATCAGCGAGGCCGGGGCCAGGGTGAGCGGCAAGCCCAGAAGGTGCCAGAGCCAGGGCGCCGCCCCCTCGATGCTGCCCTGCAGGGTGCCGGCCTTGTCCTTGAACAGGGTCCCGATCACGTCCGAGAGCGGCGTGACCCGCAGGCCGTTGTTGGCGATCGAGCGGGCGCCGTCATAGACCAGCGCGACGAAGCCGCCGGCCATCAGCAGGAAGCCCAGGACGCGGGCCAGGAAGCGGAACATCGCGGGGTCTTCTGAGCCATGCCTGGCGCCGGGAGAGGCGCCCGCCCCGGGAGTATGGGGCCGGGCCGCCGGGTGCAAGCGGCGGCATGCAGAGCGCGGCCTGCGGGCGGTTGCCGGCCTGAGGGGGCCATGCCACAGGGTCCATGCCACAGGGTCGCCCGGCGGGGGCTTGCCGTGAGGATGTGCCGCCGGAGGACCGGTCGAGCTTGGAAGCGCGCGTGAACACACTCGGCCTGGTGATCTTCGATTGCGACGGCGTCCTCGTGGACAGCGAGCCCCTGAGCCTCGCCTGCCTCACCGCCGGCCTGAACCGGATCGGGGTCGCGATCACCTTCGAGACGGTGCGGGCACGCTTCACCGGCACCTCCATGGTGTCGATCATGGACCACGTCGCGCGCGATTACGGCGTCACCGCCCCCCCGGGCTTCGTGGAGGCGGTCAAGGCCGAGACGCTGGTGCTGTTCGATGCCGAGCTGCGGGCGATGCGGGGCGTCGCCGAGGCGGTCGCGGCCCTGGGCCTGCCGACCTGCGTCGCGTCGAGCAGCGACCCGGTGCGGCTGCGCCATTCCCTGAGCCTGACCGGGCTCCTGCCGCTGTTCGGCGAGCGCGTCTTCTCCTCGGCGCAGGTCGCCCGGGGCAAGCCCTTCCCGGACCTGTTCCTGTTCGCCGCCGCGCGCATGGGGGCGGCGCCGGAATCCTGCCTGGTGATCGAGGACAGCGTGCCCGGGGTCACGGCGGCCCGGAGCGCCGGGATGCGGGTCGCCGGCTTCACCGGCGGCGGCCATTGGGGCCACGACCCCGCGGGGGCCGACCTGATGACGGCCGGCGCCGGCCGGGTCTTCTCGGATTTCTCCGACCTCGCCGCGGTGATCGCCGCCGCCTGAACGATCGCGTCTCCCGGAGGCCCGAACCGGACCGGCTTCCTGCCAGGCCGGCCCCGAAAATCGGAACCCCATTCCGTTGACGGGCCGGCGGCCCGCGCCCATCTTGATCGGCGCCGAACCGGACGTTTCGCGACCTCCGACGGCCGCGGTGATTTGAGAAGCGTAGCTTGCGCCGCGTCATCAAACGCTAAAGCACTGCGACGGCGCCCGCGCCGCGCGGTCCTTCAGTCTGGAGGACAGTCGATGTCGATCCGAACCGTCTCCCTTCGACGCCCGCTCCGTTCCGTATCCGGCGCCCCGGCCCATCGCTGGCGCTGTCGATGCCGAGTGGGTCTCACGGCGAAACCCGGGATGCGCCCGCGAGCCTGAGCCGGCCGAGCACCCGCCCCGCGGCAGCGCATCCGTCACATCCGGGGCGTAGAGAGCCGCCCGATCGCGTCGATCGGCGAGTCCCGCGCGCCTTCGACGATCCGTACCATCACCCGCATTCCGGCACGGCCCTGGCGCCGGCCATCGCAGGATTCCGTCCCATGCCCAGCCTCGACGTCGCGTTCACGCCGACAGACCGTCCCGACCCCATCCCCAGCACGCTTGAACCCGAAAGCACCTTTGCCCCCGAAAGCACCTTTGCGCCCGAAGACGTCGCCCGCGCGGAGCGGGCCGAGGAACAGGTCCGCTTGGCGGCCGAGCGGGCCGACCGGGCCGAAGCCCGCGCCACCGAGGCGCATATGTGGCTGCGGCGCATGCACGAATGCATGGTCAGCGAGTTCGGCACCCTCGCGGCGGAACCGACCCGGCCCTGACGTGCCGCCGCGGTCACGCGACCGTCGGAGCCGCCGCGACGTCCACCGCGTGCTGCGCCCAGGCGTAGGGCTCGATATGGCCGTGATACACGGCGATCTCGAGTTGCAGGACCCGGACGCACTCGGCCGACAGCTCCGTCAGGATGTCGTAGCCCTCCTCGTCCACCGCGGACCGGACCGACACGAACGGCCGGTGATCGTCGTAGGTGACGAGGACTTCCTGTTCGGCATACGGATCGAGCGGGTTAATACAATAATGGGCCGGCATCTGCCTTCACTCCCGAGATGATGTCACGCAGGATGCCTCTAGTTCCGGGTTGTAACAGCCCGATGAAGAGTGCCGACCGCCCTGATGCACGGATCACAACCCGAGCGGGGCGCCGGGGCCGGACGCGATAGGCAGCGGTGCGATTGGGAGCGGCGCGGAAAACTCGGCCCGGAGGGCTGCGAGCGCCGCGCGGATCGCCAGCGTCACCGAGCGCGGCGCGCGCGCGGCCTGGGCGCGCAGCTGAAGCTGCTGCAGCTCATGCCGGAGGACCCGCCGCCCGGGATCGCCGGGGATCCCGTAATCCGCGGTGAGCAGGCTCAGCAGCTGCCGGCCGAACGGATCCGCAAGAAGGGCCGCCATCAATCCATCCCAATGCAATACAGAGACCCGCTAATAGCGGCTTATGCTCTATCGCTCAGTATAAACCGCTGATTGGCGACTCCATAGCCGGAATGATAGGCGTAGATTACTGACTTGCGTACCCCCCGCGCAGGCCAGTACCGGCGAGGCGGGAGGGGGAGCCTTGCTCGCCCGCCTCGCCGGTACCCCCGGCTCCCGGTCCTCGCTCCGATGCGCCCGCTTACGCCGGGACCGGCATCCCCTCCGGCGGCGAGCGCCCCGGTCGGACGCGGCCGATCTCCCGATCGACGTCCCGCCCCGGGCCGACTCCGTATCCTTGCTCCGTATCCGTGCGGAGCCACGCGCTCCTGCGATGCGCCGGCGGTCGCCCGGTCTGTGCGCAACCTTCACCGATCCCGGCGCCCTGTTGAATTCGCCTCAAAACGACCAATCGTTTTAATGGCGAAACAACAATTCCCGGCGATGATTGCTGCATCCGGGCAATTCTAAGCTGTCCAGCGAGCAGGCCACCGTGACCCTCAGTCTCGTTCTCAGTATCACCGCCCCGCTGCTGACCGGCGTCGGCGCCCTGCTTTGGGCCGGGTTCGTGGCCCCGTGCCTCGACCGACGCGCATCCGATTCTTGGTTGCGCCGGGATTGTCGCTGATCTCGTTGAGCTTCATCGGTGCCTCCTCACGCCACGTCGCCGTGGACGCGCACGAGGTGCGCAACCTTGCG
>NZ_VRVD01000321.1:0-5265 GCF_008040015.1 Methylobacterium sp. WL18
GGTCAGCCCGGCGGTCGCCGCCGGATCCTGGGCCGCGCGGGCCTGCTCGGTGATCTCCAGGAGCCGCTCCACGATCTCGTCGATGTGCTCGCGGCGCAGGCCGGCCAGGCGCTGCCGGATCCAGGCCAGGACCGAGACCAGGCCGCCGGCCAGCGCCCCCAGCAGGTAGAGCGTGTCGCCGTAGCGCTCGACGAAGCCGTGCTGCTCGCGCTCGTAATAGTCGATCGCCCCCGGGTGGATCGGGATCCGGGCGCTCGTGGCCGCCACGGTGGTCTCGTAGGACGGGGCCTGGACGTAATCCGCCGCCTCCGTGGCGTTGGCCGCCTCCGTGCGCTTCTCGAACAGCTGCTGGGTCAGGTCGGCCGCGACGGCACGGCTGAGGGATGCGCGGGCCATCAGCCGGTAGGAGGCGCCCACCGTCTTCACGTCGTCGGCCGGCAGCTTGGGCCGGCCGCCGAACAGGCCGCCCGGGATGGCCACGGCCTGGAGCTTGGGGAAGCGTTCGATCACGGCGTCGTCGTCCGCCACGGCGACGAACGCGACCTTGCCGCCGCGCGCCACCGAGCGGACCGCCGCGACCAGCTCGAGCGCCTTGGGCGCGGAGGGCGCGATGATGCTGATGAAGGCGTCGATCCGCTTCTCGCGCAGCGCCCCGGCCACGCCATCCTCGCCGACCGGCACGAGCACGACTGCGCGGTCGCCCGGTCCGGTGCCCGCCGCCGGCTCCAGCGTCAGGCCGTAATAGCCGAGGAGGCTCTTGAGCAATCCGATATCGGCGTCCCGGTGCGTGCCGATGCCGACCCGCTTGCCGGCCAGGTGCGGGAAATCCGTGATGCCGGCCTGCTCGGGCGAGGCGATGATCATCGCCTGGTCGCGCAGGATCGCCAGGGTGAGCCCGTTGGTCGGCAGCAGCACGTCGGGCCGGACCACCGCCAGGTCGGCCCGCCCGTCCTGCAGGGCGGCGGCACTCTCGCGCACGTCGTCGAAGGCGAGGATCCTGAGGCGCAGGCCGGTGCGGCCCGATTCCAGCGCGTCCGCGTAGGCCTTGATCAGGCCGGGCTCGGTGCCGTCCCGGGGCGCCACCGCGACGGTGAGTACGGTCGCCTGCAGGAGATACCAGGCGGCCAGGGCCGCCATGCCGAGGAGCATCACGGCGCCGCCCAGCAGGGTCTCGCGGCGCAGAAGCCAGGACAGGTTTCTCGGCATCGGCCTCTCGGTTGGTCACGGCCGCGCCGCTTGCCGGCGCGGCTCGAAAGCGCGGCTACAGCGCCAGTTCCGGGAGCGGATCGACGTCGCGCAGGCGGGCCGGTGCGGGCTCGGCGTGGCCCGGCGGCTCGACGGAAAAATAGGCCATCGGCTCCCGGCGGCCGCGCAGGGGCTCGCGGCTGACCTCCCGCCAGACCGCGGTGGCCGGGCCTGCGGCCCGCCGGACCGCCTCCGAGGCCAGGATCGGCACGCCGTGGACCTTGGTCGCCTGCTCAAGGCGCGCGGCGACGTTCACGGTGTCGCCCAGCACGGTGAACTCGTAGCGGGCCTCCTCGCCGATGATCCCGCTGAACACCTCGCCGCAATGGAGGCCGATCCCGATGCGCACCGTGGCGTCGTGCTCGCCCTTGCGGTTCCAGCGGGCGATGGCCTCGACCAGGTCCCCCGCGAAGGCCACCGCTCGGGCGGCGTCGTCGCCCTGCGCCTCGGGCAGGCCGAACACCACCAGGGCGCCGTCGCCCAGGAACTTGTCGACCACGCCGTTGTGCAGCCGGGCGGTCCGCATCACCCGGCGCCGGAACGCGGACAGGAAGGCGGAGAGCTGCTGCGGGTCGAGGCGCTCGGCCAGGGCGGTGGAGCCGCGCATGTCGACGAAGGCGATGACCGCCTGCTGCCGCCGGCCCGCCCGCAGGCTGCCGTCGTCGTCGGCCAGCCGCGAGACCAGTTCCTGCGGCAGGAAGCGCGACAGCCGGCGGCGGCGCCCCGCCTCGCGCATGGCCGACACCGCGAACAGGATCAGCACCAGGACCAGCGCGGCCAGGGCCGCCCAGATCAGCAGCGCGATCCGGGAGACCGCCGCCTGGCGCTGCTCCATCAGGGCCGTCTCCTGGGCCTCCATCCGGCGCACGACCGTGCGGATCTCGTCCATCAGACGGCGCCCGCTCCCCTCCCGGACGAGGGTCCGGCTCGCCTCCGCGTCGCCGCCCCGGTACAGGTCGATGGTGGTGGCGAGTTCGCCGAGCTTCTCGCGGATCAGCAGGATCAGGCCGTCGAGTTCGGCGCGCTGGCCGTCGTCGTCCCGCAGGAGGTCGCCCAGGCGGGCGAGTTCGCCGTTGACCTTGGAGCGGCCGGCCCGGAACGGCGGCAGGAAATCCTCGTCTCCGGTGAGCAGGTAGCCGCGCTGCCCGGTCTCGGCGTCCTGCACCGCCGACAGCACCCGGCCGAGGCGCCCCTCCACGGCCAGGGCGTGACGCACGGCCTCGCTGCCGCGCTGCTGGTAGACCGAGGCGCCCACAGCGATGCCCAGCATGGCCAGGATCACCGCGAGGCCCGCGATCATCCGATCGACGGTCTTCGAGCGCCGGGGCAGTTGCTCGATCACGTCCAGGGCGGTCCGGGCGGTCACGGCGTGGCCGTGCGGGCGAGGGCTGCGTGGGAGCGGGCTGCGCAGGATCGGCTCACACGCACGCCGGCGATCCCGCCGGCCGGAGCCGCTGGCCGTATGGGCTCGCGCATGGTCGCGCTCCGCGCCGCGGGCACAGCGATCTCCTGTCTCGATGGGGTCGGCGGCCGATCCGGACCGGGCCGATGGGTGGAACCGCCAGCACAAAAGGCGGCCCCGGCGATTGTTCCCGCCGCATCGGGCAAACATCACGGACGACAGCGGTTTTCAGGCCCTGCTGCCGCAATCGTGATCCGATCGGGCCCTCCCCCTCCCCGGCCGCTATAGGCCGAACATGCTCTGGGTCGGGGCGTGGAGCGTGAAGGCATGACCCTCGTCGATCCAGCCGGTTCCGGCGTGGCCCTGCTCGATATAGGTGATCTCCGCGGTGCTCGACGCGTAGTAGTGGCGGCCGCTCTCGGTGTTGACGAACCGCTCGATGTTCATGGCGGCCGATCCGGCGGCGGACGGATCCGTGTAGGCCTCGAAGGCGACGCCGTCGTAGCGGTAGCCCGAGCCGGAGCCGATCAGGCCGTCCCGCTCGGCGGCGCTGGCGGTGTAGAAATGGTCGCCGGTCGCCGCGTTGGTGAAGTGGAACACGTCCGCGGTGCCGGCCGCGTCGGTGGGCGCCGCCCAGCCGACCCCCTGATACGCGTAGGCCGTCTGGGAACTCTGCAGCGTGTCCCGCTCCGCCGTGCTGGCCGTGTAGAGGTGCTGGCCGGTGGACGCGTCGTAGAAGTGGAAGACCGGCTCCAGGCTCGCCGCCGCACCGGTCGGGCTGGCCTGGTAGGCGCGCAGGTAGTCGATGTTCATGTGGGCCGGGAACGGCGTCGTCGCGTCGGCGTCGCCGGGCCACGTGCCGCCGACCGCGAGGTTGGCGATCATGTACATCGGCTTGTCCAGGCTGGCCGGCGTCGGCGTGCGGTAGACCTCCTGGCCGTCGAAGTAGAAGGCGAGGCTGTCGGGCCCCCAATCCACCCCGTAGGTGTGGAAGCCCTCGCTCATGTCGGCGACCTGCGCGGTGCCCTGGCTCAGGGTGTGGTCGCCGGCGGTCTGGCCGGGCGCGAGGCTGTGGACGCTGGTGTAGAGCGTGTCGGGGTCGTGCCCGAGCATCTCCATCACGTCGATCTCGGGGGGCCAGGAGCCGTCCTTGGCCAGCAGCCAGAAGGCCGGCCACATCCCCTGCCCGGCCGGCAGCTCGGCCCGCATCTCGAAGTAGCCGTAGGTCTGGCTGAAGCTGTGGGACGTGTTGATCATCCCGGACGTGTAGGGCTGGCCGCCGAGGTCCGGGAGCAGCGCCGGGTCGGACGGCGCGGCCGTGATGGTCAGGATGCCGTCATGGACGCCGAACGGGTTCGGCAAAGCCGCGCCGCTCCCGCCGACGAGATGGTCGGCGCGAAGGTACCATTCCTGCTCCTGGTTGAACGGCCGCGTCCCGGTCGCCGTGACGTAGCTGCCCCATTGCGGCCCGCCCGCCGTGTCGAGGCCCGAGGTCCCGTTCCAGAGGTCGAGGGTGTCGAACTCGGCGCTGTAGGTCAGGGTCGCGGTCTGCGCGAGGTTGTTGGGGTCGATCGGCATCGTGGCTGGCCTACGGTTCTGCCGGATCCTGCGGGATCAAGCCCTGTATGCAATCAGTGGTTGCAAAATCCCTGCCGATCGGCGGCGAGGACGCCGGACGGCCCTATTTCTCGCGGAATGCCCGGCGCGCCTGATCGACCAGGGGCTTGGTGAGGTACGACAGGACGGTCCGGTCGGCGGTCCGGATGAAGGCCTCCACGGGCATGCCGGGCATCAGCTTGGCGCCGTCGAGGCGGCTCAGCTCGTCCTTGGTCACGCCCAGGCGCACGAGGTAGTAGAAACTGCCGGTCCGCTTGTCCTCGCTGACATCGGCGGCGATCCGGGTGACCCGGCCGTTGAGTTCCGGCGTGGTCCGCTGGTCGAAGCTCGGGAAGCGCAGGCCCGCGGCCTGGCCGGTCTGCAGCCGGTCGATGTCCTGGGGCGCGACCCGGACCTCGGCCACCAGGGAATCGGCGTTCGGCACGATCAGCATGATCGGTTCGCCCGGGGAGATCACGCCGCCGCGGGTATGGACAGCCAGCTCGTGGACGTAGCCGGTCTGCGGCGAGCGGATCTCGATGCGCTGGAGCTGGTCGAAGGCTGCGATCCGCTGCTCGGTCAGGGTCGCGGCCTTGGCGCGGTTCTCGGCCAGCTCCTTGGCGACGTCGCTGCGCAGGTTCTGCTCGAGCTGGATGATCTGCAGCTCGGTCTCCGAGACCTTGCCCTTGGCCTGGGCGATGTTGGCCACCAGGACCCCGCGTTCGCCCTTGAGCCGGGACATGTCGCGCTGCAGGCTGGTGAGCCGGGTCAACTGGATCAGGTTCTTCTTCCAGAGATCCTCGACGCCCTCGTATTCCCGGCCGATGATCGTGGTCTCCTGCTCCTTGGCGGCGGCCTGCTCGACCAGACCCTTGATCTCCTCGCGCAACTGGCCGATCCGCTCGCGCAGCTGCGCCTTCTGGCCCTGGAGCGCGTCGCGGCGGAAGCGGAACAGCTTGCGCTCGCCGTCGACGATCCGGGCGACGTCGGGCCCGGCCCCGGCGAGGTCGGCCGGGAAGGCG
>NZ_VRVD01000322.1:0-5235 GCF_008040015.1 Methylobacterium sp. WL18
CTACCCGGGGCAGAGGAATTTACTTATTCTCTTGGGACTCAAGAGTTCTCTGAACTTCTAATCACCCGCCTTGTCATCCCGGGGCCGCGAAGCGGAGCCCGGGATCCATAACCGCCGATAGTTCAAAATCTTGCGCTGTCGGCGGCTCTGGGTTCCGGGCTCGCCTGCGGCGCCCCGGAATGACACGGCGGTTAATCCTGCCGTCCTGCGCGACCTGCGTCCGGCTATTCGGCCGCGGTGCGCGTGCCGCCGCCCTGCTGGCCGAAGCGGCGCTCGATGTACTCGATCACGACGGTCTCGAAATCCTTGGCGAGCGTGGCGCCGCGCAGCGTCATCGCCTTCTTGCCGTCGATGAACACCGGGGCGGTCGGGGTCTCGCCGGTGCCCGGCAGGGAGATGCCGATATCGGCGTGCTTCGATTCGCCCGGGCCGTTGACGATGCAGCCCATCACGGCGACGTTCAGGCCCTCGACCCCCGGATAGGTCTTCTTCCATTCCGGCATGGAGGTGACGATCCAGTTCTGGATGTCCCGGGCCAGCTCCTGGAAGGTGGTCGAGGTGGTGCGGCCGCAGCCCGGGCAGGCCGCGACCATCGGCACGAAGGTGCGGAAGCCCATGGTCTGCAGCAATTCCTGGCTCGCCTTGACCTCCACGCTCCGGTCGCCGCCGGGCTCCGGGGTCAGCGAGTAGCGGATCGTGTCGCCGATCCCCTCCTGGAGCAGCACGCCGATCGCCGCCGAGGCCGCGACCAGGCCCTTGGAGCCCATGCCGGCCTCGGTGAGGCCCAGGTGGATCGCGTAATCCGAGCGGCGCGCCACCTCGCGGTAGACCGCGATCAGGTCCTGCACCGCCGAGACCTTGGCCGACAGGATGATCTTGTTCTGCGGCAGGCCGAGTTCCACCGCCCGGTCGGCCGAGCCGATCGCCGAGCGCACCATCGCCTCGCGCATCACCGCGCGGGCATCGATCGGCCGCGGCAGCTTGGCGTTCTCGTCCATCAGGTGGGTGAGCAGCTCGCCGTCGAGCGAGCCCCAGTTGGCGCCGATCCGGACGGTCTTGCCGTACTTGATCGCCTGCTCGATGATCGAGGAGAACTGGGTGTCCTTCTTGTCCTTGAACCCGACGTTGCCGGGGTTGATCCGGTACTTCGCCAGGGCCTCGGCGCAGGCCGGGTGGTCGGCCAGGAGCTTGTGGCCGATATAGTGGAAGTCGCCGATCAGCGGCACGTGGACGCCGATCCGGTCGAGCCGCTCGCGGATCTTCGGAACCGCGGCCGCCGCCTCGTCCCGGTCGACGGTGATGCGGACCAGCTCCGAGCCGACCCGGGCGAGCTGGGCGACCTGCGCTACCGTGCCGTCGATGTCGGCGGTGTCGGTGTTGGTCATCGACTGCACGACGATCGGGGCGCCGCCGCCGACCGTGACCGCGCCTTCGCCCTCGCCGACCGTGACGCCCACCGTGCGGTGGCGCGGCGCTGGGCCGGCGATCTCCGGACCCCCGCTGGTCAGGGCGGTCGCGGCGGGATTTTCGGAGCGGATGGCTTCCATGACTTCCATCGTGGACCTTCGCGGGCGCGCACTGTGCGGAGCGCCGGAGCCCTGAAACGGGCTGGCCGGGCATCTCGCGGCGCGCGCCTCGCCGGAGCTTCGGGGCTGCGGGCCGACCGCGGTTAGCTGCGGACGACGCCGCGCGGCGTCAAGCAGACGCCACGCATGACAGCATCGCGGTTGTCATGTCGTATCCGGATGCGGATGTCGAGTTTGCCGCGCGGCCGACACCGGTTTTCGTCCGCCCCTGTTGCCGGAATCGCGCGCCGCGCGCCGCCCGTCACCGCGCCGCCAGCCCCCGGGATGGTTGATGTTGCAGTGCACCATCCCATGTAGGGAGCCCTTATTGGAGGCCGACATGCGCGAGCATCCCCACGGCGGTGAGCCGCACAACCCGGTGACCGTCGTTCCGGAAATCTTGCCGGAAACCTTGCCGGAAACCTTGCCCGACCCTTCGTCCGGAATCCCTGTCTCGGACGGGATCGAGCCCACGCCCGCCCACTCGCCGAACCGGATCCTGGCGGGCCCCCGGGCCGAGAAGCCGGTCGCCCTGGCCCTGCAGGGCGGGGGCGCGCACGGCGCCTTCACCTGGGGCGTGCTCGATGCCCTGATCGAGGACGGCCGCCTGGCCTTCGAGGCGCTGACCGGGGCGAGCGCCGGGGCGATGAACGCCGTCGTGATGGTCGACGGCTGGCTGAAGGGCGGCCCGGACGGCGCCCGGGAGGGGCTCGAGCGGTTCTGGCGCGAGGTCAGCCTCGACGGCGACCTCGGCCCGGCCCAGCGCAACTTCGTCAGCGGGCTGTTCAGCCTGTGGAAGGGCAACCCGGTGGCCGAGTTCTGGTCCAAGATGCTCTCGCCCAGCCCCTACGTGTCGAACCCGCTCAACATCAACCCGCTGCGCAAGGCGCTGGCCGCGCAGGTGGACTTCGAGCGCCTGCGGGAGTCCGAGACCGCCGGCCTGTTCGTCTCGGCCACCAATGTCTGGACCGGCAAGCTCGCGGTGTTCGAGCGCGAGCGCCTGACCGTCGATCACCTGATGGCCTCGGCCTGCCTGCCGACGGTGTTCCAGGCGGTGGAGATTGACGGCGTGCCCTATTGGGACGGCGGCTACCTCGGCAACCCGCCGCTCTACCCGCTGCACCGGGGCGCCCGGACCCGGGACATCGTGCTGGTCCAGATCAACCCGGTCGAGCGGCGCGAGACCCCACGCACGGAGAACGAGATCCGCGACCGGCTCAACGAGATCACCTTCAACGCCAACCTGATGCGGGAATTGCGGGCGATCGACTTCCTCGACGGCCTGATCGAGGACGGCACCCTGGGCCAGGGCGGCTACCAGCGGGTCCTGGTACACCGGATCGACGGGACCGACGCGCTGGAGGATTACAACGCCGCCTCCAAGCTCGACGCCCGCTGGACCGTGTTCAAGCGCCTGCGCGACAAGGGCCGCGGCGCCGCCCGGACCTGGCTCGCCGAGACCTACGGGACCATCGGCCACGCCTGCACCCTGAACCTGCGGGACGCGTATCAATAGCTGGGGCAAGACTGGTCGATCGCGGATGGCATGGCGCAATACCCGTATTGCCCCCGGCTCTGTGCGAAGTCATATCAAGATGATTGGACGCGGTGCGACTGAATATATTTCAATCTGGAGGGTGTATTAACTGGCTAAGTATCGCTTTTTAATCAAAAAAGTCGCGGCGTAAGAGATATTTCACGGAGATGTTGTATCCCGGCGCGTCGACCGCGGGCCGATCGGGCCCGGTGATTCTTCCCCGAAGGACGGGCCATGGGTTTTCGTCTGATCGATCTCAGGACCGGCGTGAAGATCGCGCTGGTCATGGCCCTGATGCTGGCGATCACCGCCGGCGCCTCGGCGGTCTCGCTCCGCAATATCGGGTTGATCGAGGACACCGAGGCCTGGACCGTGCACACCCACGAGGTGCTGGCCGAGGTCGACCGGATGGTGGTCGCCATGATCGACCGGGAGACTGCCCTGCGGGGGTACCTGATCTCCGCCGAGCCGCTCTTCCTCGAGCCCGAGCAGGCCGGGCGGAAGGCCTTCGCGGCGTCCTGGGACGCGGCGCGCAAGCTCACCGCCAACAATCCCACGCAGCCCCGGCGCCTCCTGGAGCTGAAGGCCCTGGCCGAGCGCTGGAGCGACGCGGTGGCGGACCGCGAACTCGCCCTGATGAAGGACCCGGCGACCCGGGAGGACGCGCGCCGGCTCGAAGGCTCGGGCGTCGGCAAGGCGGCGATGGATGCCGTGCGCGCCAAGGCGGCCGAGATCGCGCAGGTCGAGCAGGATCTGCTGAAGGACCGGAGCGCCGCCTCGGCGGCGGCCGTCTCGGCGGCGCGGATGGCCAACCTGATCGGCCTCGGCGCGGTGGTGGTCACCGCCCTGATCGGGTCCCTGCTCCTACATCACGGCATCGGCAAGCCGATCAACCGGATGGCCCAGGCCATGACCCGGCTCGCCGCCGACGACCTCTCCGTGGAGATCCCCGGCGTCGGGCGCCGCGACGAGATCGGCGCCATGGCCGGCGCCGTGCAGGTGTTCCGGGACGGGCTCGCTCGGACGAAGGTCCTGGAGGCGGAGGCCGCCCAGGCCCGGATCGGCCAGGAGGCGCAGCGCAAGACGGCGATGCGCGATCTGGCCGCCAGCTTCGAGGGCGCCGTCGGCGGCATCATCCGCGCCGTCGCCACCGCCGCGGCGAGCCTGAAAGCCACCGCCGAGACCATGAGCGCCGCGGCGGCCGAGACCGCCAGCCAGTCGACCCATGTGGCGACGGCGGCCGAGCAGGCCGCCTCCAACGTCAACACCGTGGCGGCGGCGGCCGAGGAACTCGGCGTCTCCGTCAACGAGATCGGCCGGCAGGTGCAGGCCTCGGCCGACCTCGCCGACGCCGCCGTGCTGGAGGCCGGGAAATCCGCCGACCTCGTGCGCAACCTGCGCGACGGGGCGGTGAAGATCGGCGCCGTGGTCGACCTGATCAGCGGCATCGCCGGCCAGACCAACCTGCTGGCGCTCAACGCCACGATCGAGGCCGCCCGGGCCGGCGAGGCGGGCCGCGGCTTCGCGGTGGTCGCCACGGAGGTGAAGGAGCTGGCCGGCCAGACCGCCAAGGCCACCGGCGAGATCGCCCGGCAGATCGGCGAGATCCAGTCCTGGACCGGGGAGACGGTGGACGCGATCGGGATCATCGTCGGCCGCATCACCGAGATGAGCGGGCTGTCCACCGGAATCGCCGCCGCGATCGAGGAGCAGGGCTCGGCGACCCAGGAGATCGTCCGGAACGTCGGCCAGGCCGCGACCGGGGCGGGCGAGGTCACGGCCAACATCGCCAGCGCCGCCGAGGGCGCCGGAGCCGCCGCCGTGCAGGTGCTCGGCTCGGCCTCCGAACTCTCGGTCCAGGCCGAGCGTCTCGACGCGGAGGTCCATCGCTTCCTCGACACGGTGCGAGCGGCGTAAGCGAAGCGCGGGGCTGCGCGCCCCGGAACCCCGCCAAAGGGCCGCAGGCCCTTTGGGATCCCGGTTGTTGGGATCTGCCCGACGCGCGCTAGGTTCCGTGTGGGCGTGCGAGTGCCCGTGACCGTGCGAGGCCGCCATGACGATGTTGCGCCGCGAGGCCCTGATCCTGCTGGGCGCCGGGTTTGCCGGCGCCGCCCGGGCCGCGCCGTCCGGGCG
>NZ_VRVD01000323.1:0-5227 GCF_008040015.1 Methylobacterium sp. WL18
CCGGGGCCCGCGCTCGGGCTCCGCCCGGCTGGCCGTGCCGCCGCCGCAATCGACCTACCGGCTGCAGTTCCACAAGGACTTCACCTTCGCGGACGCGGAGCGGATCGTCCCGTATCTCAAGAAGCTCGGGATCAGCCACGTCTACGCCTCGCCGCTGCAGAAGGCGCGGCCCGGCTCGACCCACGGCTACGACATCGTCGATCACGGCGCGATCAACCCGGAACTCGGCGGCGAGGCGGATTTCGTCCGGCTCTCCGAGACCCTGCACGGGCACGGGCTGAAGCTGCTGTTGGACATCGTCCCGAACCACATGGGCGTCGGCGGCTCCGACAACCCGTGGTGGCTCTCCGTGCTCGAATGGGGCTCCCTCTCGCCCTTCGCGGACGCCTTCGACATCGACTGGCAGCGCCTCGGCGCCGGCCGCAACCTGGTGATCCCGTTCCTAGGCGAGCGCTACGGCGAGGCCCTGGAGCAGGGCACGCTGGAGCTGAAGTTCGATCCCGAGGCCGGCGCCTTCAGCGTCTGGCACTACGAGCACCAGCTGCCGATCCGCCCGTTGAGCTATCCGACCATCCTGAACCGGGTGATCGCCGCCATCGGCGCGGTGGACGACGACACCACCGCGGAATTGCTCGCCATCTCCGAGCGCCTGCGCGCCATGGCGATCGACGCCGACGAGACCCGCCGGACGGGCTTCCCGGAGGAGGCCGAGGGGCTCAAGCGCCGGCTCGCCGAGATCTACGGCGTCTCGCCGCTGATCCAGGAGGCCACCGCCAGCACCCTGGCGCTGCTCAACGGCTTCAAGGGCCGCCCGGACAGCTTCGGGCCGCTGCACCGGCTCCTGGAGGCCCAGGCCTACCGGCTGGCCCATTGGCGGGTGGCGTCGAGCGACATCAACTACCGCCGGTTCTTCGACGTGAACTCGCTCGCCGGCCTGCGGGTGGAATTGTCCGACATCTTCCACCGCTCGCACGAGACCGTGTTCCGCCACATCCGCGAGGGCCGGATCGACGGGTTGCGCATCGACCACATCGACGGGCTCGCCGACCCGCTGGGCTACGCCCGCGCGCTCCAGGCCGCCGTCGGCCCGGGCTTCTACGTGGTGGTGGAAAAGATCCTGGAGCCCGGGGAGCGGCTGCGGCCCTGGCCGGTGGCCGGGACCACGGGCTACGACGTGCTCAACCAGCTCGACGGCATCCTGGTGGACAAGGAGCGCCAGGGGAAGGTCCGGCGCCTGTACGAATGGGCCTCGGGCTTCGACGAGCCCTACGGGTTCCAGCTCCGCGCCGCCAAGGCCGAGATCCTGGAGATCAGCTTCGCCAGCGAGCTGGAAGTCCTGACCTCCGATCTCAAGGAGGTGGCCGACGCCGACCGGCGGACCCGCGACTTCACCGTCAACGCCCTGCGCCGGGCCCTGATCGAGGTCATCGCCCGCTTCCCGACCTATCGCAGCTACCTGCCGCCGGAGCTGGAGGAGGGCGAGGTCGAGCCCGAGGACGTGCGGCTGATCGAGGGCGCGGTCGCCAAGGCCAAGCGCTGGTCGAGCCTGCCGGACCGCTCGGTGCACGACTTCGCCGCCGACGTGCTGCTCGGGCGGATCGAGACCACGGGGCCGGGGCGCCCGGACCCGCGGGTGGTCCTGCGCTTCCGCCGCCGGTTCCAGCAGCTCACCGGCCCGGTCATGGCCAAGAGCCTGGAGGACACGCTGTTCTACCGGTACGCCTGCCTGCTCGGCCTCAACGAGGTCGGCGGCGATCCCGGCGAGTACGGCATCGACGCCGAGCATTTCCACGACCTCCAGATCGCCCGCGCCCGCGACTGGCCGAACGCCATGATCACCACGGCGACCCACGACACCAAGCGCGGCGAGGATGCCCGGACCCGGATGCTCGCGCTGTCCGAGATCCCGGAGGGCTGGGCCGGCGCCTGGGACCTGTGGCAGCGCACCGCCGGGCCGCACCTCGCCCGGATCGACGGCGAGCCGGCCCCGGATGCCAACGACCAGTGGATGTTCTTCCAGGCGATCCTCGGCGCCTGGCCGCTGGAACTGCTGGAGCGGGACGAGACGGCGGCGATCGCGGACTTCCGCGACCGTCTGATCGCCTACGGCGAGAAGGCCATGCGCGAGGGCAAGCGCCGGTCGAGCTGGGTCAACGTCGACGAGGTCTACGAGGGCGCGGTCAAGAAGCTGTTCTCGGCGCTGATCGCCCCGGGCTCGGACTTCCTGCGCGAGTTGCGCCCCTTCGCCCGGCGGCTCGCCCATCTCGGCATGCTGGCGGGGCTGGGCCGTACGGTCCTGAAATGCACCCTGCCGGGCCTGCCCGACACCTACCAGGGCACGGAGGTCTGGGACTTTTCCTTCGTGGATCCCGACAACCGCCGCCCGGTGGATTACCCGGCCCTGGAGCGGATGCTCGAACAGGGCGGCGAACCGGCCGCGCTCCTGGCGCACTGGCCGGACGGGCGGGTCAAGCAGGCGACCCTGGCGCGTCTGCTCGCCGAGCGGGCCGAGCGGCCGGCCTTCTACGCCAGCGCGGCCTACGAGCCGGTCGAGGCCAGGGGCGACCGGGCGGCCCACGTGATCGCCTACCGGCGGACCGACCCGGGCGAGGAGGGCGGCGACCTGTTCGTGGCGGTGCCGCGCCTGTTCGCCGGCATCGTCGGCGACGCGGTCTGGTCGGGCGAGGCGTTCGCCGGCACCCGGGTCGATCTCGGGGTCGGCACGATCTGGCGCGACCTCGTCTCGGGGCGGGTCGTGGAGACCGGAGGGGAGGGGGCCGACCTCGGCCAGCTCCTGCGCGACCTGCCCTACGCGGTCCTGCGGCGGGAATCGTGAGGGAATCGGCCGGATCGGCGGATCTCCCTCCCCCCTCTGCCGGCTACCGGATTCACAGATCAGGCTGGGCAACACGGTCGCAGGATCAGGCGCGGGTCCCCTCTCCCGTGCGGGAGAGGTCTGCTCTCGCAGAGAGCCGGGTGAGGGATCAGGTCTTTCCGGAGATGTCGCATCCCTCACCCCAACCCTCTCCCGCACGGGAGAGGGGGTTCGTCGCGCCCTATGAGTGCCGATGTCTGAACGTCGTAGCCTCTGCGGGGGAGGGTGGACCAGCATGAAGGCCGCGGCCTTCTCCTGCACCGTCGCTCCCCTCTTGCGGGACTTCGTCCCGGCCCGACCCCCTTCGAGAGCCACCCTCCCCCGCAAAGGGGGGAGGGAGGATGCACGGGTCCGCCGCTGCTACGAAGAACACGATCGGCAGGCCCCTCGCGGCCCTGTCATGCGAATCTGCTGAGAGGCGGGTGGCGCGGACCTGAACATCCGCGCCGTCCCACGTAAGGCACGCCCGCGCGGTTCGGGCGTTACGAGACATGGACCAGGAGCCAGAGACCAGCATGAACGCACCGACCAAAGCCGCCGCCGCGACGACCGGGGCCGAGGCCGTCCTGCCCGCCTCCCCGGCGCCCCGCGCCGCGGGGCCGCGGATCTACAACCTGTTCCCGCTGCTGGTCGGGCGCGTCTCCGACTGGGCGGCCGAATTGCCCCGGATCGCGGCGCTCGGCTTCGACTGGATCTACCTCAACCCGTTCCACCAGACCGGCGGCTCGAAGAGCCTCTACGCGGTGGCCGATCCCGAGCGGCTCGACGAGCGGTTCCGCGACCAGGACGGCACGCCCGACGACGAGCAGATCCGCCGCTTCTGCGCCGCCGCGGAGGCCGCCGGCCTGGCGGTGATGACCGACCTCGTGATCAACCACACCGCCGACAACGCCCGGCTCGTCACGGAGCGGCCCGACCTGTTCATGAAGGAGCCCGACGGCTCGATCATGCATCCGGCCGCCGTCGACCCGGACGATCCGTCGATCCGCACGGTCTGGGGCGACCTGGCCGAACTCGACTATCACACCCCCGCCGCCCGGGACGAGCTGACCCGGATCTGGGGCGCCTACGTGGCCCGGCTCCAGGCGCTCGGCGTCGCGGGCTTCCGGTGCGATGCCGCCTACAAGGTCCCGCCCGAGACCTGGCGCGTCCTGATCGGGCAGGCCAAGGGCCGCGACCCCGCCTGCCTGTTCGCCGCCGAGACCCTGGGCTGCACCTTCGAGGAGGCGAAGGCCACGGCCGGCGCCGGCTTCGACTACCTGTTCAACTCCTTCGCCTGGTGGGACCTGCAGAAGCCCTGGGCGCTGGAGCAGTACGAGCGCCTGCGGGTGCTGGCGCCCTCGATCGCCTTCCCGGAAAACCACGACATGAAGCGGCTGGCCGCCGAGGCCGGCGGCGGCCCCGAGGCGGTGGCGCGGCACCTGCGCACCCGCTACGCGCTGGCCGCCTTCTTCTCGGCCGGCGTGCTGATGCCGATCGGCTACGAATGGGGCTACCGCCGGGCGCTGCACGTGGTCGAGACCACCCCGCGCGACCGCGAGAACGACACCGGCCTCGACATCTCCGCCTCGATCCGGGCGATCAACGCCCTGCGGGCCGAGCTGCCGGCCGCCAACGTCGAGGGCGCGCAGATGCGCATCTCGGCCCCCGACAGCGACCTCGTGGCGCTCGCCCGCTTCGACACCGGCCATCCAGCCTCGGCGCAGAACGCCGTGATCGTGCTCTACAACCCCTCGGACAGGCCGGTGCCGGTGGAGGCCGGCACGCTCATCGCCCGCACCGGCGGCATGCTCGGCGCCTTCGTCGACCGGACCCCCGAGGCCGAGCCGATCGCCTTCCATCCCGGCAGCGCCATCGACCTGCTCCCGGGCGAGTTGCGCATCCTCAGCGCCGGGCCCGCCCAGGTCGCCCAGCTGCCCGAGCGCGACACGCCGACCGGCGAGGGCCGGGTGGTGATCGAGGCGGTGAGCCCGGAGATCGACGGCGGCCGCTCGGCGGTGAAGCGCGTCGTCGGCGAATCCCTGCGGGTCGAGGCCGACATCTTCTCCGACGGCCACGAGGTGCTCGACGCCGCGATCCTGTCGCGGGTCGCCGGCACCGAGGCGTGGCGCGAGGACCCGATGGTCTTCGCCGACAACGACCGCTGGGCCGGGCAATTCCCCCTGGAGCGCAACGCCCGCTACGAGTTCACCCTGATCGCCTGGCGCGACCCGTTCTCCTCCTGGGTGCGCGACACCCTGAAGAAGCGCGCCGCCGGCGTCGACATCCGCCTGGAGACGATCGAGGGCGTCACCCTGGTGGAGAGCGCCGCGTCCCTCGCCCGGGGCCGCGGTGCCGGGCGCGACGCGGAGC
>NZ_VRVD01000324.1:0-5226 GCF_008040015.1 Methylobacterium sp. WL18
CCTCGGCGGTGAGCTTGCGGTGCGCGGCGGCGATGCCGGCCACCGCCCGCTCCAGGGCGACCCGGTCGAACGTGTCGGCCACCGGCACGGTCCGGGCCGCGGCGGCGAGTTCGTCCAGGCGGAACGCGTGCTCCAGGGCGAAATGTGTCGCCGCCACCTCCTCGACCGGGCGGCCGCTGGCCTCGGCGACACGCACGATGTCCGGCGCGGAGATCAGGGCGTTCAGGGAGGCGAGCCGCCGCGCCTGTTGCCGGGCCATGCCGTGGCCTTCGAGCTGCGACGCCCGGTTGCCGATGGCGGTGAGCGCCTCGGCATCGAGCACCTTCGGCAGCGCCGCCTCCACGGCCGCCACCCCGTCGCGGTAGCGCGCAACCAGGGGAGCCAGGCCCCCGGTCAGGTCGAGGTTGCGGATGAACCAGACGATCCGGTTGGCGAGCAGGCCCTGCACCTCGGCGTAGAGGCCGAGCTGGTCCTGTCCCGAGAGGCCGCCGCCCAGGCCGTCGATGGCGAGGTTCAGCTCCATCAGCCCGAAGGCGTCGCGGGTGATCGCGTAGGCCTTGGCGATGGTCGCGGCGTCCGCCCCGGTGCCGTCGATCAGCCGGGTGACCAGGGACGGGCCGCCGCGGTTGACGATGATGTTGGCGAGCGCCGTCGAGATGATCTCGCGGCGCAGCCGGTGGCCCTTCACGGCGTCGGGGAACTGCTCGCGCAGCGCCTTCGGGAAGTAGCGCTGCAATTCGCGGTCGAAATACGGGTCGTTCGGCACTGTGCTGGCCAGGATCGCGTCGTGCAGCGACAGCTTCGCGTAGGCCAGCAGCACCGCGTATTCCGGGCGGGTCAGCCCCTCGCCGCGGCGCATCCGCTCGGTGATCGTGGCATCGTCGGGCAGGTATTCCACGGCGCGGTCGAGGCGCCCTTCGGCTTCCAGCGCCTGCATGGTGCGCATCGCGAAGCCGGTCTCGCCCAGGCCGCCGCGCTGGGCGAGCGACAGGGCGAGGGTCTGCAATTCGTTGTTGCGCAGGACGAGGCGCCCGACCTCGTCGGTCATGGTGGCGAGGAGTGTGTTGCGCGCCGCGTAGTCGAGCCGCCCATCCCGCTCGGGGACCATGAGGGCGATCTTGATGTTCACTTCGACGTCGGAGGTGTTCACGCCGGCGGAGTTGTCGATCGCGTCGGTGTTGAGCCGGATCCCGGCCCGGGCCGCCTCGATGCGTCCGCGCTGGGTGAGGCCGAGATTGGCACCCTCGCCGACCGCCTTCACCCGCAGCTCCGGCCCTGTGATGCGCACGGCGTCGTTCGCCCGGTCGCCGGCATCCTCGTCGGTCTCGGTGGTGGCGCGGACGTAGGTGCCGATGCCGCCGAACCAGAGCAGGTCGGCCGGCGCCTTCAGGATCGCCTGCATCAGCTCGGTCGGCGTCGCCTCGGCCCGGTCGAAACCCAGGGCGGCCCGGACGGCCGGAGAGAGCGGCACGGTCTTGAGGCTGCGCGCGAACACCCCGCCGCCCTCCGAGATCAGCGACGTGTCGTAATCCGCCCAGGACGAGCGGCCGAGGTCGAACAGGCGCCTGCGCTCGGCGAAGCTCTTCGCCGCGTCGGGATTCGGATCGAGGAAGATGTCGCGGTGGTCGAAGGCCGCCACCAGGCGGATGCTCTCGGACAGCAGCATGCCGTTGCCGAACACGTCGCCCGACATGTCGCCGACCCCGACCACGGTGATCGGGTCGGTCTGCACGTCGACGTCGATCTCGCGGAAGTGGCGGCGCACAGCCTCCCAGGCGCCCCGGGCGGTGATGCCCATGCCCTTGTGGTCGTAGCCCTGGCTTCCGCCGGACGCGAAGGCGTCGCCGAGCCAGTGGCCCTTCTCGAGGGACAGCGCGTTGGCGATGTCCGAGAAGGTGGCGGTGCCCTTGTCGGCCGCCACCACCAGGTAGGCGTCGTCGGGGTCGTGCCGCACCGTGTCCGGTGGCGGCACGATCGCCTGGTCCACGATGTTGTCGGTGAGTTCGAGCAGGGTGCGGATGAACAGCCGGTAGCTCTCGGTGCCCTCCTGCATCCAGGCCGCCCGGTCCGAGGCCGGGGGCAGGCGCTTGGGGAAGAAGCCGCCCTTGGCGCCCACCGGCACGATGACGGCGTTCTTGACCTGCTGCGCCTTCACCAGGCCCAGGATCTCGGTGCGGAAATCTTCCGGCCGGTCGGACCAGCGCAGACCGCCGCGGGCGACGTAGCCGAAGCGCAGGTGCACGCCCTCGACCCGGGGCGAATAGGCGAAGATCTCGAAGAACGGCCGCGGCAGCGGCATCGCCGTCACCTTGGCGCAGGCGAACTTGAAGCTGATCGTCTCCCGGGGGCGATCACCCTTGGCCTTCTGGAAGAAGTTGGTCCGCACCGCGGCTTCGACCAGGTTGACGAACCGGCGCAGGATCCGGTCGTCGTCCAGGCTGGTGACGTCGCCGAGCGCCTCCTCGATCAGGGCGCGGGTCTCGGCCTCGCGTGCCGCCCGATTGTCCGCGATCAGCGGGTCGAAGCGGGTCCGGAACAGGCTGACGATCGCCCGGGCGATCCCGGGATGCCGGCTCAGCGTCCCGGCCATGTAATCCTGGCCGTAGCGGATGCGCAGCTGGCGCAGGTAGCGCCCGAGCGCCCGGAGCAGGGCGGCGTCCCGCCAGGGCAGGGCGGCCTCCAGCACCAGCCGGTTGTAGCCGTCGGATTCCGCCGCGCCGTCGGCCAGCGCCAGCATCGCCTCCTCGAGGGGCTGCTCCAGCGTGGCGAGATCGATCGCGGCGCCGCTGGCCCGCTCGATCCGCATGTCGTGCAGCCAGACCCGGGCGGATTCGTCGAGCCCGGCCGGCCGGACCCGATAGGTCCGCTCGTCGATGACCCGGAAGCCCAGGTTCTCCAGCACGGGCACCCGGTCGGACAGGGCGATCGCGGTGCCGCGGGAGAACACCTTCAGACGGACCTGCGCGTCCGAATCACCGGCCCGGCGGCCGAGATGCACGGCGCGCGGCTGCACGTCGCTCAGCGCCTCCAGGATGGCGATGTCGGCGACCGCCGCATCGAACTGGAAGTTGTCCCGGTAGGCGGCCGTGAACGCCTCCGCGTAGCGCGACGCGAGCCGGCGGGCCCGGCCGCCGTCGTGGGCCTCCGCAAGGGCCGCACTCAGCGCGTCGCCCCAGGTGCGGACCAGGGCGGCGATTCCGGCCTCCAGGGCGGCAGGATCCTGCTCCGGCATGCCCTCCTCGGGCAGGCCGACGATGTAGTGGGTCCGCGCCAGCGGGCCTTCGGGCAGTTCCGAATAGGCCGCGCTCGGCCGCCCGCCATAGGCCTCGGCCAGGTAGGCGCCGATCCGGGCGCTCACGGTCGAATCGAACCGGTCCTTCGGCACGAAGACCAGCAGCGAGACGAAGCGGCCGAACCGGTCCGGGCGCGACAGCACGCGGATCCGCGGCCGGTCGGCGAGGTTGGCGATCGCCAGGGTGAACCGGTACAGCCGGTCGATATCGATCTGGAACAGCTCGTCCCGCGGGTAGGTCTCCAGCACCGCGAGCAGGCTGCGCCCGGCATGGCTGGTCGGGTCCAGGCCGGCCCGTTCGGCCACCGCCTCGACCTTGCGGCGCAGGACCGGCACCTCGCGCGCCGGGCTGGTATAGGCCGCGGCCGTGAACAGGCCGACGATCCGCACCTCGCCCGACAGCTTGCCGGTGTTCGAGAACAGCTTCACGCCGACATAGTCGAGATAGGAGACCCGGTGGACCCGGGACTTCGCGCTCGCCTTGGTGATGATCAGCGCCTGCGGCTCCTCCAGGAAGGCGAGGATCTCGGGCGTGTAGTCGACCGGCGTCCGGCCCCGGCGCAGCGGCGTGGCGCCCGGATCGCGCAGCACCCCGAGGCTCGAGCCCTCGATCAAAGGATGGCCGTCGCCCTCGATGCCGTGCTGGCGCATGCCCAGCACCAGGAACTGCCCATCCCTCAGCCAGTCGAGGAAGGCGCGCGCCTCCGCGACCTCGGCCTCCGGCAGGGGGGACGGGGCGCGGCCCAGGCTTTCGGACAGCGCGGAGATGCGGGCCAGCATCACGTCGTGGTCGTCGCTCGCCAGGGCCACGTCCCGGTAGACCTGGGCGAGGGCCTCCTCCAGCCGCGCCCGGGCCTCGCCGTCGAGGCGGCCGAGATGGAGGTGGATGAAGCTTTCGCGCGCCAGGCTGCCGTGGGCATCCGCGGTGGTCTCGCCGACCACGCGCACCAGCGCCCCGGACGCGTCGCGCTCGACCCCGAGGATCGGGTGGGCGACGAGATCCGGCGTCAGGCCCTGCTCGGTCAGCTCGGCCAGGGTCGAATCCAGCAGGAACGGCCGGTTGTCGTTGATGACCTCGACGATCGTCACTTCGCGCGACCGTCCGTCCCGCACGAGTTCGGTGTCGCTCAGGCGCAGCCGGGCCGGATCGCCGGGCTTGCGGGGCTCTGACAGGAAGGCGCGGGCGCGGACCGCCAGCTCGGCCAGCGCATCGCCCGGGTAGGGGGCTACGTCCTCGGGGGTCACGCGCCCGAACAGGTCGCGGACGAACCCGCCGG
Organism: Methylobacterium sp. WL18; assembly: GCF_008040015.1. Classification (NCBI taxonomy): domain Bacteria; kingdom Pseudomonadati; phylum Pseudomonadota; class Alphaproteobacteria; order Hyphomicrobiales; family Methylobacteriaceae; genus Methylobacterium; species Methylobacterium sp. WL18. The sequence goes on from NZ_VRVD01000324.1 coordinate 4,570, forward strand.
GCCCGCCTCGCTGCGCCACGATCTCGGCCGCGGCCTCGATGAGCCCGGACCGGGCCGATTTCTGTTCCGAGGACGACAACGCCGTGGCGGTTTCGAGTGTCATCGCGCCTCTCACGAACCGGGAGCCTGCCGACGCAGCGTTAGCAAAGAGATCCGCCATGTCGATGACAGCGTGACGGATTTCCCCATCGCCGCGTGTCGAACCGGCCGAACCGTCAGTGCCCGCTTGTCGCGCGGAATATCCGTGCATATACACGTATCGTGATGATCGATCGTCCGAGCGAGCCCTGCACCTGTTCCGCTCTGCGCCGTGCCACGCGGGCGGTGACCACGATCTATGACGAGGCGCTGCGTCCCTGCGGGCTGCGCGTCACCCAATTCGCGATCCTGCGCCTGCTCGACCGTCTGGGTCCCAGCCCGGTGACGCGGCTCGCCGCCGAAGCCGCCCTGGAACGCACCACGATGGGCCGCAACCTCGATCCGCTGGAGCGGCGTGGCCTCGTGCGGATCGAAGCCGGCGAAGCGGATGCGCGCGCTCGCGTGGTCTCGCTGACGGACGCCGGACGCGCCGCCCTGGCGGCGGCAATCCCCCATTGGCGGGTCGCGCAAGCGCGCATCAACGCGCGGATCGAACCCGCCGCCGTCGCGGCCCTGACC
>NZ_VRVD01000325.1:0-5204 GCF_008040015.1 Methylobacterium sp. WL18
GCCCCCTTCTCCCGAGTCAGGCGGCCGACATACGCGATGGCGTCGCCCCGGGCGGGGTCGGCCGGCGGCCCGTCCGCGACTCGGACCGGGTTGTCGACGCGGTGATGGGTGAGCGCGTAGCCGCCGAGCAGGTCGCCGAGCCGCCGCCGGCTGGCGTCGCAGACGTGGACGACGTGGAGCGGACGCCCGTGCAGCGCCTGCCGGAGCGCCCCCGCGCGGGCGACGCGCACGAGCTTGTGAACCCGGCTGCGGGGGTCGCAGGGCGCGGCCAGGCACGCGGGCGAGAGCGGCGCCAGCCCGCAGGGCTCGGCCCGGTCGAACCGGTAATAGACCCCGTTCGGGCAGGCCATGGCGTAATCGTGCAGGGTGACGACCACCGGCACGCCGAGCCGGGACAGGACCGGGAAGATCGCCGGCGACAGGGTGCGGGTCCACTGGTGCAGGTGGAGGCAATCCGGCGCCGCCGGCAGGTGCCGGAACGCCGCCTCCAGGGCGCGCGCCGCGGCCGCATGCCAGATCCCGGTGGCCGCCGCCCGGACGCCGCCCAGGGTCCAGATGTCGGGCAGGCCGAGCTCGATCCGGTCAATGCCCGGATGGTCCAGCAGGGGATCGACCGGGCCTCGGATCGCCTGGATGTAGGTCACCGCCAAGCCGGCCTCGGCGAGCCCGCGGGCGGATTCCAGGGCGACCTTCTCCGCCCCGCCGCTGGCGGTCGCGAACTCGGCGAGGATCACGACATGCATGCATTGTCTCGGCAGGGCCTGCCGCAATGATAAGTCCAGGGCGGTTTACGGAGGATCAACCGCCGCTCGTTACAGACTTACGCCCCGAAAAGAGAGCGGCAGAGTTCCTGACGTGCACGTCGTCCTCGTCGCCGATCATGCCGCGATCAACGGCGGCCAAGCCAAGGTCGCGATCGAATCCGCCCTCGGTCTCGCCGCCCGGGGCTTCCGCGTCAGCCTGTTCGCGGCCGTGGGGCCGGTCGATCCGCGGCTGGAGCGCGCCGGAATCCGGGTGGTCTGCCTGGATCAGGACGACGTCACCACGGCGCGAAGCAAGATGGCCTTCGCGGCCCAGGCGATCTGGAACGGGGCCGCGGCCCGGGCGCTGGCGGCCGAGTTCGCCGCCTGCGATCCGCGCGACACGCTGGTCCATGTCCACGCCTTCGCCAAGGCACTGTCGCCGGCCATCGGCCCGGCCCTGCGGGCCTCCGGCCTGCCGTGCCTCTACACGATGCACGAGTTCTTCCTGGTCTGCCCGACCGGGGGGTTCTACGCCTATCCGGAGCAGAAGATCTGCCACCGGGTGCCGATGTCGGCCTCCTGCATCCTGGCGAACTGCGACGCCCGCAGCTACCCGCGCAAGGTCGCCCGGATGATCCGCCATGCCGGGCTCGCGCATGTCGCCCGGTTGCCCGAGCTGTTCGCCCACGTGATCACGATCAGCGACCTGCAGGAGAGCGTGGTCCGGCCGCTGCTGCCCGCCGGCACCCGGTTTTACCGGGTCGACAACCCGATCGCGGTGGAACCGGCGCCGGTCCGGGCGGAGCCGCCCGGGGACTTCCTGTTCGTCGGGCGGATCTCCACTGAGAAGGGGGCGCCGATCTTCGCGGAGGCCGCCCGGCGGGCCGGGGTGCGGGCGGTGTTCGTCGGCGACGGCTCCGAGCGGGCCGACCTCGCCGCCCGCTATCCCGAGGCGGTGATGCTGGGCTGGCGCGACCCCGCCGCCGTGCAGGCGCTGATGCGGCAGGCCCGGGCGCTCGTCTTCCCGAGCGTCTGGTACGAGGGCCAGCCGCTCACCGTCTACGAGGCGCTCGCCTGCGGCACGCCGGTGGTCGTCAGCGACGCCTGCGCGGGCCGGGAGGCGGTGGTCGACGGCGAGACCGGGTTCTGGTTCCGCTCGGGCGATCCCGACGCGCTCGCCGCCCACCTGCGCCGCCTGTCCGACGACGATCTCGCCGCCCGGATGGGCCGGGCCGCGCATGGCCGCTACTGGACTGCGCCGCTGACCCCGGACGTCCACCTCGACCGGCTGACCAGCGTCTACGAAACGGTGATGCGGGAGGCCGCCGCGCCGGGCCGAATCGTGCGTCCGCAGCCCGGCCAGGCGGTCGCCACCGCCTGATCCGGGAACGCCCGGGTCGAATGCAGCCGCCGCCATGGGAAAGTTCGGAAACACCCGGGGCCCGTCGCGTTGACGCGCACAGGCACCGAGCGTGCATCCGTCACGGACGAGCGACAGACATGGCCGACGACCACAAGCCTCAGGACGCGACCAAGCCGGGCTTCCAGCAGGACAGCGCCAAGCCGGGCGACAAGGCCAATCCCGCCAACAAGCAGGAGAAGCTGGACGAGCGCCTCGACGACGCCCTCGAGGAGACGTTCCCGTCGAGCGACCCGGTCTCGGTGAAGATCACCAAGTAACGGGTTCCCAAAGGGCTCAGCCCTTTGGCGGGGCCATCGGGGCAGAGCCCCGATGCAGCCGGGCTCTGCCCAGCACCCGCATAAGGTCCCGGACCTTGTGCGGGTGCTGAAACTTTTAGGCGGCTTCGAGCAGCCGGCGGGCGATCACCTGGGCCTGGATCTCGGCCGCGCCCTCGAAGATCGACAGGATGCGGGCGTCGCACAGGATCCGGCTGACCGGGTATTCCAGCGCGAAGCCGTTGCCGCCGTGGATCTGAAGCGCGTTGTCGGCGGCCGCCCAGGCGACCCGGGCGCCCAGCAGCTTGGCCATCCCGGCCTCCAGGTCGCAGCGCTTGCCGGCATCCTTCTCGCGCGCCGAGAAGTAGGTGAGCTGGCGGGCGATGTTGATCTCCACCGCCATCATGGCGAGCTTGTCGGCGACCCGCGGGAAGCTGACCAGCGCCTTGCCGAACTGGACCCGCTCCTCGGCGTAGCGCAGGGCCACGTCGAGGGCCGACTGGGCGACGCCGATGGCCCGGGCCGCGGTCTGGATGCGGGCCGACTCGAAGGTCTGCATCAGCTGGGCGAAGCCCTTGCCCTCGACCTCGCCGAGCAGGTTCGCGGCCGGGACCTCCAGTTCCTCGAAGGCCAGCTCGTATTCCTTCATGCCGCGGTAGCCGAGCACCTCGATCTCGCCGCCGGACAGGCCCTTGAGCGGGAACGGCTCCTCGTCCGTGCCGCGGGGCTTCTCGGCGATCAGCATCGAGAGGCCGCGATGGCCCTTCTCCTCGGGCTTGGTCCGCACCAGCACGGTCATGATGTCGGCCCGGACCGGGTGGGTGATCCAGGTCTTGTTGCCGGTGATTTTCCAGGTGTCGCCGTCCTTCACCGCCTTCGTGCGGAGCGAGGCGAGGTCAGACCCCGTGTTCGGCTCGGTGAACACGGCCGTCGGCAGGATGTCGCCCGAGGCGATCTTGGGCAGGAAGCGGTGCTTCTGCTCCTCGGTGCCGCCGCACAGGATCAGCTCGGCGGCGATCTCCGAGCGGGTGCCGAGCGAGCCGACGCCGATATAGGCCCGGGACAGCTCCTCCGAGACCACGCACATCGCGGTCTTGGGCAGACCCATGCCGCCGTATTCCTCCGGGATGGTCAGGCCGAACACGCCCAGCTCGGCCATCTTGGTGACGACCTCCATGGGGATGTATTCGTTCTTCAGGTGCCACTCATGCGCCTGCTCGACCACCTCGGCCTTGCCGAAGCGGCGCATCTCGGAGCGGATCGCCTCCATGTCCTCGTCGAGGCCCGAGGCACCCACCGTGGCGGAGCCGCCGCCCTCGCGCATCAGCGCCACCAGGGCGGCGCGGTGCTCCGGGGTGTTGCCCTCGGCGATCAGGGTCTCGACCGCATCGGTGCGGTACTGCCCGACTTCCTTGGCCGAGAGGCCGAGCGAGCCGATCGGGCGGACCATCTCGCCCTGGCTCATCGGGATGCCGGAGAACAGCTGGTCGAGGTACTCGCCCGCGCCGATCCGCACGAGCAGCGTCTCGGTCTCGCCGAACCGGCCCTCGGCCTGGAGGCGCTCGGCATAGCCGCCGAGTTCGGCCACCGCCTCGGCGTAGGTCGCGAGCCAGGCCAGCCCGTGGGCGGCGTGCTGCTGCGCCTCGAGCTTGCCGGCATCGATCCGCCCGTCCGTCCCGAGGATGCGCGTGCGGACCCGGCGCGTGGCCTCCGCCAGGAGGGCCTTCGCGCTCTCGCCGGCGCCCTTGACGAGGCTGACGACGTCCTGCGGCTCGGTCTGGATAGCGGGGGATGCGGACATGGTTTTTGGCTCGCGTGGCGTTTTATTGGATCGTGACTTCTAACCCGTCCGGCGCCGGGGCCGAAGCAGATTTCATTTGCCGCGTCTTGAACTGAAGTTGAAGGCCGCGGGGTTTTGACTCGCGCCTGCGTGACGAACCAGCATCCACGTCAACGGCAGGCGCACGCGTTCAGCGCTTCTGCTCGCAGCGGGTCTTCACGTAAGCGCCGTTCTCGCCGGTGAAACCGGTATTGGCCGCCAGAACCGGCCCCTGGATCAGGCATTCCTGCAGCGTGTGGGCGGGCCCGGTGATCACGTCGAGGGCGGTCTCGCGGGAGCAGTCCGGGGCCTGGACGTTGGCGGCGCAGATGAGCGCGACGACGAGGATCTGGTTCATGGGGCCTCCCGGGGATCTGGTCGATCCGGCCCGGCTCTTCGGCGGCTGGGCGGCAACGAACGAAAGACCGAGCCTCTGCAAGGGTTCCGGGGCTGCGGCGTCACGGTCCCGGGGTCAGGCCCGGCTCGCCACCGCGACGCCCACCGCCGCCACCGCCATCCCGGCGCCCTGCACCGGGGTGAGCACCTCGCCGAACAGCAGGTAGCCCAGGACGGCCGCCACCGGCGGCACCAGGAAGAACAGGGCGGCGACGCCCGCCACCGCGCCCCGCCGGATCAGCGCCAGGAGCAGCAGGATCCCGGCCACCGAGTTGACCAGGATCGCCCAGGCGAGCCCGAGCCAGAGGGGCGCCACCGGGTCGATCGTGGCATGGCCGAAGGCCAGCGCCAGCGGGATCGCGCAGGCCATCCCGCCCACGAATTGCAGGGTCGCGTTGGCCAGGAGGTCGCCGCCGCCGCCGGTGCGCTTCTGCCAGAGGGTGCCCAGCGTCAGGGCCAGCACCGCCACGAGGCTGACCGCCAGGGCCACCGGCGGGATCCCGGACGGGTCGGCGGCGCCGAGCTTCGGGGCGAGCACCAGGCCGGCGCCGGCAAAGCCCAGCAGGATG
>NZ_VRVD01000326.1:0-5198 GCF_008040015.1 Methylobacterium sp. WL18
GGCATGATCAACACCCTCATCGTCATCCTCGGGGCCGGACTCGGCGGCGGCGCCCGCCACGGGGTCAACGTCGCGGTCGCCCGGCTGCTGCCGGGCTTCGGGTTTCCCCTCGCCACGATCGTCATCAACGTGCTCGGCTCGTTCCTGATGGGCGTGCTGGCCGAGAGCTTCGCCCTGCGCGGCGCGGCCGGGCACCCGGCGCGGCTGTTCCTGACCACCGGGGTGCTGGGCGGCTTCACCACGTTCTCGACCTTCTCGCTGGACGCGATCAGCCTGTACGAGCGCGGCCATCTGGCCGCCGCGGCCCTCTACGTGACGGTCTCGGTGGCGGCCGGATTGCTCGGATTGCTGGCCGGCATCGCCCTGATGCGGACGGTTCTCAGCGGCGGCTGAAAATGGTCATGGTTTCAAAAGGTCTTCGACCTTGTGCGGGTCCGGGGCAGAGCCCTGGTATCTCGGGGCTCCGCCCCAATCCCCGCCAAAGGGCTGAGCCCTTTGGGAACCCGGACTTGCCTCAGTCGGCGATGAACTTCAGGCGGTGGTCGCGGTAGAGGTCGACGATCGCCGCGGCGGTCTCCTCGATCGAACGGCGGGTCACGTCGATGGTCGGCCAGCGGTTCTTGGTGAACAGCCGGCGCGACATGGTGATCTCGTCGGCCACCGCCGAGCGGTCGACATACATCGAGGATTCGTCGGCGTTCAGGCTCGACAGCCGGTTCTGGCGGATCTGCACGATCCGCTCGGGCGAGGCGAACAGCCCGACCACCAGGGGCTTGCGGGCCCGCTCGATCGCCGGCGGCAGGGGCATGCCGGGCACCAGCGGCAGGTTCGTAGTCTTGAGCCCGCGGTTGGCGAGGTAGATCGAGGTCGGCGTCTTCGAGGTCCGGCTGACCCCGAGCAGGATCACGTCGGCATCCTCCAGGTCCTCGGGCAGGTTGCCGTCGTCGTGGGCCAGCGTGAAGTTCATCGCGTCGATGCGCTTGAAATACTCCGCGTTGAGCATGTGCTGGGCGCCCGGCCGGGCCGTGGTCTCGGCGCCGAGATAGGCGCGCAGCAGGTCGTGGACCGGGCGCAGCACCGACAGGCAGGGCGAGCCGGTCTCGCGGGCGACCTCCTCGAGCCGCTCGCCAAGGTCGCCGCCCACCAGGGTGTAGAGCACGAGGCCCGGCGCCGCCCGGATCTCCGAGATCACCCGGTCGAGCTGCGCCGCCGAGCGCACCAGCGGATAGACGTGCTCGATCGCCGAGACGCCCTCGTACTGCGCGGCCGCCGCCCGGCCGACGTTGATCAGCGTCTCGCCGGTGGAGTCGGACACGAGGTGAAGGTGGAAGTAGCTCCGGCCCATCGGGTCGCCTTCGTCTCGCCGGAGGCGTTATCCACTGCCGGCCGCCAGGGGAGTCGATGAGTGTGGATAGGATGCGGCTTCGGGCAGGTCCAGGGCGAAGGGGCCGCGCCTTATCGACTCCGCCGTTCACAGGTCCGCCATACGGACGCGCGGAATCCGGGCGCCTGGGAGAATCCGGGACGCAACGGGGGCACGTACCGGACTCGGCGTTCGCAAGCCGCTGTTGGACTTGGCCGTTCTCGCAACATGGAGCGAATCCTTTAAAGCCTCGTTAACGGCGCGACGGCGGGGACGGCCTGTGGACCCGCTTGCACCACCGTGTTGAGCCCCCCCAATAGAAAAAACAGAGTCCTAGAATCTCTCTTTTCTTTTCGAGAGGGGCCTGTGTGGGGATCCGGCGCGCCTCGACTCGACAGGACGCCCGCCGACGGGCATGCGGAATGACGGGGACGGAAAGGGAGCGACGATGACGGGGACGGAGCGCGGGTCCGGAGGCAAGTCCGAGCGGAAGGTGCTGCGCGTCCTCGAGGGCGAGGCGATCGGACCGCCCCCCGCCTGGATGATGCGCCAGGCCGGCCGCTACCTGCCGGAATACCGGGCGAGCCGGGCCGAGGCCGGGTCCTTCCTCGACCTCTGCTACAGCCCGGACTTCGCCGTCGAGGTGACCCTGCAGCCGATCCGCCGCTTCGGCTTCGACGCGGCGATCCTGTTCTCGGACATCCTGGTCGTCCCCCATGCGCTGGGCCAGGACGTGCGCTTCGTCGAGGGCGAGGGGCCGCGCCTCGATCCCCTGGACGGCCGCGACGCCTTCGGGCGGCTGCGCGAGGCCGGCGATCCGGCGATTTTTTCGCACTTGGCGCCGGTCTTCGAGACGGTGAAGCGGCTGCGCGCCGAACTGCCCGGTGAGACCACCCTGCTCGGCTTCTGCGGCGCGCCCTGGACGGTGGCGAGCTACATGATCGGCGGCCGCGGCACCCCGGACCTCGCCCCCGCCCGGGCGCTGGCCGAGGGCGACACCGCCTTGGTCGACACCCTGATCGACCGCCTCGTCACGGTGCAGACCGAATATCTCGTCCGCCAGCTCGAGGCGGGCGCCGACGCGGTGCAGATCTTCGAATCCCATGCCGGCACCCTGCCGCGCGCCGTGCCGGCCTCCGGGGATATCGTCGAGCCGGTGGGCGACGTGACCGAGAGCGCCCTGCCGGACGACGCGGGCCTCGACGCCCTGACCCGCTGGTCGCTCCGCCCGATTGCCCGGATGATCGCGGGCGTCCGTGCACGGGTGCCGCACGCCAAGATCATCGTGTTCGCCCGCGGCTCGGGCCTCGACGGCCATGGCCGGGTGGTGCCGGAGACCGGCGCCGACGCCGTGGGCGTGGATTGGGCGGTGGACCTGAAGGCCCTGCGCCGGCACGTGCCGGCCACGATGGTGACCCAGGGCAACCTGCATCCCGACACGCTGATCGCCGGCGGCGACGCCCTCGATGCCGGGGTCGACGCGGTACTGGAGGCCACCGCCGACCTGCCGCACATCTTCAACCTCGGCCACGGCATTACCCCGCAGACGCCGGTGGCCCATGTCGAGCGCATGCTCGCGCGGCTGCGCCGGTAGGGCCCGTGCTGTACGACTGGATCAAGGCCGGGCACGTCATCAGCCTGATCGCCTGGATGGCGGGCATGCTCTACCTGCCCCGGCTGTTCGTCTACCACGCCAGCCTGCCGCCGGGCTCGGAGGCGCAATCGGCGACCTTCAAGGTGATGGAGCGGCGCCTGCTCAAGGCGATCATGAACCCCGCCCTCATCGCCACCTGGGCGTTCGGGCTGGTGCTGGCCTGGATGAGCGGCTTCTACGCGAGCCCCTGGCTCCAGGCGAAGTTCCTGCTGGTGCTGGCGATGTCGGGCATCCACGGCTGGCTCGCCCGGATGGTCAAGGATTTCGCCGCCGACCGGAACACCCACGGGCACAAGTTCTACCGGGTGCTCAACGAGGTGCCGACGCTCCTGCTGATCGGCATCGTCGTCCTGGCGGTGGTCAAGCCGGGCTTCTGATCCCGGGATCCGGGATCCGTCACGCCGACGGGGCCGGAGCCTTTCGCCGGCCGGGCCGTTGGGGGCCATGACCAAGCTTTTCGCGCTCCTGCTGCCGCTGGCTCTTCTCGCCGCCGCCCCCACCCGCGCCGCGAGCTTCGCCTGCGACAAGGCCGAGACCCCCGACGAGAGGGCGATCTGCGCCCATCTCCCGCTCAACGACATGGATGTCGAGATGGCGACCCGCTTCGCCATCCTGAAGGACGTCCTGCCGATGGGCGGCCAGACCAAGCTGCGCGACGACCAGGAAGCCTGGCTCAAGGAGCGCCACGCCTGCGGCGCCGAAATCGCCTGCCTGCGCGGCCTCTACGAGACCCGGCTGAAAGTGCTGCGCGGGGTGCTGGCGGAATTCGCCAAACAGGGGCCGCAGTGACGGGTGCGCGGCTCAGAGCGATGCCTGCAACCCGTCATGCGCGAGGCACGACTTGCTTCGACTTGAGCCAGCGTAGCGCCTCTCAAAGCCGCGCCAGCAGCCGCTCCGCCAGCGGGTTCTCGGCCGCGAAGGCGTAGTCGACCCGCCGGACCGTCACGGCCCGGGCGCCGGCCTCGACCAGGGCGCCGGCGAGCGCGAACACCGCGCCCTCGGGGCAGCGCATCACGATCTCGCCGTCGCTTCCCCGCGGGGCGCCGTAGGGCAATTCGGCCTCGTGCAGGCCCGCGATCGTGGCGAGGTCGATGGTGCCGCTCTCCGGCAGAGCGGCCCGGACCTCCCGGGTGGTGCGGGCGCGCTCCTCGGCGGCGATGCGGCCGAGCACAGTGCGCAAAGCCGTCCGCTGGTCCTCGCCCCAGGGGGCCTTCAGCGAGGCGACCAGGTTGGCCTCGGAGCGCAGGATGATGCCGTCGTCCAGCACCTTCAGGGCGTTGGCGCTGAGCGTCGCCCCCGTGGTGGTGATGTCGACCACGATCTCGGCGGAGCCGGCGGCCGGCGCGCCCTCGGTGGCGCCCAGGCTCTCGACGATCCGGTAATCGGCCACCCCCTTCTCGGCGAAGAACCGGCGGGTCAAGTTCACGTACTTGGTCGCGACCCGCAGGCGGCGGCCGTGCCGGGTGCGCATCAGCGCCGCGACCTCGTCGAGGTCGGACATCGCCCGCACGTCGATCCAGGCCTGGGGCACCGCCACCACCACGGTGGCGTTGCCGAAGCCGAGCGGGGTCAGGAGTTCGACCTGGCCGCGCACGTCCGGTAGGGTCTCGCGGATCAGGTCCTCGCCGGTCACCCCGAGATGGGCGGCCCCGGAGGCGAGCTGCGCGGCGATCTCCGAGGCCGAGAGGTAGCGCACCTCGACCCCCGGCACGCCGACGAGCTTGCCCCTATAGTCGCGGGCGCCGGCACCCTGGGCGAGCCGCAGGCCGGCCCGGCCGAAGAACGCGCTGGCGTTCTCCTGGAGGCGTCCCTTGGACGGGACGGCGAGGATCAGCGGCATGGCGCCCGAGTCCGAGGGGGTCATCGGCCGGCTCCCGCCACGCGCTCGACCCAGAAGGTGCAGCCCACCGCGGGCAGGGGCACCGGGCTGCCGAGATGCCCGAGCAGGCCGTCGTAGCGGCCGCCGCCGACCAGCATCGGGCCGTCCCCCTCGTTCACCTCGAAGATGAAGCCGGTGTAGTAGTCGAGGTTGCGGGCGAAGCCGCCCTGGAAGCGGAACCGCTCGATCGGCAGGCCGCGCGCCGCGATGAAGCCGGTGCGCTCCTCGAACAGGTCGAGGGCGGCCGAAAGCGCGTCGTGGCGCAGGCCCGCGTCGGCGACCAGCGCCCGCAGGTCGCGCGC
>NZ_VRVD01000327.1:0-5189 GCF_008040015.1 Methylobacterium sp. WL18
TGGCCCCTGCGCCCGAGCCGCCCTCGGTCACCGAGCGGACCCTGCGCCAGCGGCTCGCCGTCGCGGTGGCGGGCCAGGCCGTGGAGGACGAGGCGTCGCTGCGCGTTCCCCGCGGCGGCAACCTCGCGCATCGCTACAATGCGGTTCTGAAACGCGTGCTCGGCAAGGGCCGCGCGACCATGACCCTGCCCGAACTCGAGGCCGCGCTCGCCTGGCTTGAACGCAACCGGCTTTCGGACCATCTCGACCGCCTCGACGGCGATACCCGCTACGCGTGGTCCGCCCGCCAGCGTCGCAGCCGCTGGCTGCCGGAGCGCGCAGCCGGAGGCTGACCCGTCGCGGATGGGGAGGAGTGCCCGATGACCGAGACCCTGCCGGCCGCCTTCGGGGCGACGTTGACGGAATCCGAGCCGCCTTCGGCCTGGCCCGCGCCGCTCGCAGCCCTCTGGTGGCTCGCCAAGGATGGCAGCGAGACTGCCGACGCCGCCTGGGCGCGGGCGCATGCCCTGGTCCAGGACGCCTCTGGGCCGGAGGCCGCCTGGGTGCACGCCCATCTCCACCGGATCGAGGGCGATGCCGGCAACGCGCGCTACTGGTACGACCGCGCCGGCCGCCCGGTGCCGAGCGGCACGCTCGCGGAGGAGCTTGCGGTGCTCGCCGACGCGCTGTCGCGCGCGGGTTGAGCGTCGAACCCCCGGTTGCCGCGGGGTAGGCGAGTGCTTCGATCCTCATCCGGTGGGCCTAGCCGGTTCATGCCGTCTGCCGACACCAACGGGGAACCAAAATCGAATATCCGACCGACATATCCTTCAAATGCGGTGCGACAGGATTGATTTTCCGACTGATATTCAAATCGAGAGCGTCAGAGGTTCACGCTCGACCCAGCCTGTTCAGCTCGAACCCTGTGCATTTTCCGTTGACTACGTGGTCTTCGGTGCCGCACAGCGGCCAGATCTGATTAAGGCTGGACCCGTCGAGTTCGGACCACAAGGAACGTGTCGGTTATCGCGATGAGCCTGGGGTGCTTAGTCTGCAGTGTGGGTCTGGCGAGTCTTTCGCTGCGCGACCCGGCGCGCGCCGTCGTCCTCGAACGCTGGAGCGGCATCTTCCTGATCGTCGGCCTGACTCTGCTGGGGATCGCGCTGCACGGCGCCCGCGGATAGTCTCAGCGCCGCGCAGACCGATTCTCGGAACGCCTGGGCCGACAACCGGTTGACAGCCCGCCCGGCGCACAGGTCGGGCCTCGATTATCGGAGCGGACCTATGAGCCTCCTCGGCAGCATCGTCGGCAAGATCCTCCATCCGTTCGGCGGCGGTTCCGCGGACGCCGCGCCCGCGTCCACGTCAGGCTCCGCCAGCGGCTCGGCCGGCTCGGGTACGCCTTCGGCCCCCGGCAGCACGGGCACCGGCGAGCCGGTGGACGTGGAGGCGGTGCTTACCGGCCTCGCCGAGAAGAACGGGCAGAAGCTCGACTGGCGCCACTCGATCGTGGACCTGATGAAGCTGCTCGGCCTCGAGTCGAGCCTGTCCGAGCGCAAGCAGCTCGCCGACGAGCTGCACTACACCGGCGACAAGGACGACTCGGCGTCGATGAACATCTGGCTGCACAAGCAGGTGATGAAGAAGCTTGCCGAGAACGGCGGCAAGGTGCCGGACGACCTGAAGAACTAGACCCGCCCCAGAGGCCCGGCGCATCGAGCGGCGCCGGGCCTCTCTTTTCAGCGCCCGGTACGGACCCGGGTCCAGAGCCGGGTGACGTAGCGCTGGGTGCGGTCGTCCCAGGCGGTGTTGATCGACAGGCGCTGCATTGTCGCCTCGTCGGGGTAGATGCCGGGATTGCTCAAGATCTCGGGCTTCACGAACTTCTTCGCTGCGAGGTTGCCGCTGGCATAGGCCACGAAGTTGGTGTTGGCCGCCGCCACCTCGGGCCGCAGCATGTAGTCGATGAAGGCCAGGGCCTCGGCCGGGTGAGCGGCATCCTTCGGGATCGCGAAGGTGTCGAACCACATCAGCGCCCCCTCCTTGGGCACGACATACGCGATCTCGATGCCGTTTTTGGCCTCCTCGGCCCGGCGCTTGGCCTGCAGCACGTCGCCCGAATAGCCGACCGCCACGCAGATATCGCCGTTGGCCAGCGCCTGGATGTATTCCGAGGCGTGGAACTTCCGCACGGTGCCCCGGACCTTGTAGAGCGCGTCCGTGACCAGGGTCAGGTCGTCCCAGCGCTTGGAATCGGCTTTTGCGCCGAAGACCGGCAGCATGCTGGGAATCAGATCCTCGGGACTGTCGAGCATCATGATCCCGCAATCCTTGAGCTTGTTCGCGGATGCGGGATTGAGGACGACGGTCCAGGAGTTCAGGGCCGCGTTGGCACCCAGGCGCTCGCGCACGGCGGCGACGTTGTAGCCGATGCCGGTGGTGCCCCACATGTAGTCGACCGCGTAGGTGTTACCGGGGTCGTAGACGGAAAGCCGGCTCGCGATCTCGGGCCAAAGGTTGCCGAGGTTCCTCAGTTTCGCCTTGTCGAGCGGCATGAAGGCGCCGGCCCGGATCAGCCGCTGGAGATAGGGCCCCGAGGGCACGACGATGTCGTATCCGGAGCGGCCGGCCAGCAGCTTGGTCTCGAGTATCTCGTTGTTGTCGTAGGTGTCGTAGACGACCTTGATCCCGGTCTCCCGGGTGAAGGCGTCGAGCACCTTCGGGTCGATGTAGTCCGACCAGTTGTAGATGTTGACGACCCGCTCCTCCACGGCCCGCACGGGCGCGGCCGGGCCGAGGATGAGGAGGGCGGCAAACAGCGCCGCCATCCGGGACCGAAAGCCGTTTCCCACGCGCGGGGCCGCCCGATGGCGGGCTGGGACGAGGCGCCGGAGCGATCGTCCGACTCGGCCCGTCCCGGCCGCGATCACGCCAGCCTCGCGGCGACGATAACGATCTCGACGAGATATTGCGGATCGCACAGCCGCGCCTCGACGGTGGCGCGCGCCGGCGGGTGATCCTTGGACACCCAGGCATCCCAGGCGGCGTTCATCTCGGCGAAATGGCCGATGTCGGCGAGGTAGATCGTTGCCGACAGGATGTGATCCTTGTCGCTGCCGGCGACGGCGAGCAACCGGTCGATCTGTACCAGGATGTTCTGGGTCTGAGCGGTGACCCCGGTGCCGACCGGGTCGGATGCCACCTGGCCGGCGAGGTAGATGGTGTTGCCGTGGACGGCGCCCTGCGACATCCGCGAGCCCGGTTCGATCCGTTCGATGCTCATTCTAGTTCTAGTCTCCAGCCGGCGAAACGCCGGTATCTGCCGCGGCTCGGGGCCGGCCGTAAAGGGCCGCGCGCCGACGCGCCGCGGGAACCGGCGGAAAATTCTCCCCTCATGTGCAGTTGCGAGCAACCGCTTCCGACCGACGTGCGTTCACACGGCATCGCTTGTCACGCCTTGGGGTTCGTCATGGGTATTCTCTGGACCATCGTCATCGGGTTCCTCGCCGGAATCATCGCCAAGTTCCTCATGCCCGGACCGAACGAGCCGTCGGGCTTCATTCTGACGACGATCCTCGGCATCGTCGGCGCCTTCGTGGCGACCTTCCTGGGCCAGGCCATCGGCTGGTACGGACCGAACCAGGGCGCGGGCTTCATCGGAGCCGTCGTGGGCGCCGTCGTGGTGCTGTTCATCTACGGCATGATCGCCGGCCGCCGCAGCACGACTATCTGACCAAGTCCGGTACGCCGGAACGCGAAGGGGCGCCCCGCAGGGCGCCCCTTTTTTGTGGCCTACCGCATCGTCCCGAAGGGGGCCGCCGGCTCTCGTGCAACGACGATGCTCAGGCGGCCCGTGGCTCCGCGGAACGCTCAGAGGTGTTCGGCGGCCGCTTTGACGGCGCAGTGGCCGGTGGCGCCGCGCACTGCCAGGCCGACGCCGACGACCAATGCCAGCAGGCTGAGGATCTTGTTCGGCCGGGGCTGCGCCGCCGCCGCCGCGATCCCGAGGCCCAGCGCGACCGACACGGCCCGCTCGGTGGTGGTCAGGTTCGGCTGCCCGCTGAAGATTTCATTGATCATATCGTTGGCCATGAAAGAGTCCCGCTGTGAGGTCGCGGTTCGAACGCGGGCGCGGGGCCTGCGTTCCTTCAGCCGCGCACGATGGAGGCGTGCATGGCGCGCAAGCTGCCGAAACCATCCGCGATCGCCGACCTCGCCTCTCCCGAGATACGCGAGCGCGGCCTCGCTTATCATCAGGACGGTGCGGTCTCCGGCCTCGTGGCCCGGGGCGATACGATCACCGCCGAGGTGGCGGGCAGCGAGATCGATCCCTATCGCGTCGTCCTCCGAATCGAGGACGGCCGTATCGCGCAGACCAGTTGCACCTGCCCCTACGAGTGGGGAGGCGCCTGCAAGCACGTGATCGCGGCTCTTCTGACGCTGATCGAGGCACCGCAAGCCCTCGACGAGCGTCCGCCACTGGCCGATCTGCTCGCACCCCTCGACCGGGATGCCCTCGTGGATCTGATCCAGCGGCGAGCCACCAGCGACCCCGACCTGATCGACTGGATCGCGATGGAGCTCACCACCGCTCCGCACGCAGCATCGGCAGACGGCACGATCGACCCGCAGCCGATCGCCGACCGTGCCCGCAACCTGCTCGCCGGGCACGGCCGCCGGGCGAATTACTGGGCCGGCTACCGGGCCGACGGCGATGAAGCCGAGTTGCGCGCCCTGGTGGAGAAGGCGGTCCCGTTCCTCGAAGCCGGCGACGGCCGCAACGCTCTGCGCATTCTCGAAGCGGTGGCCGAACCGCTGGTCGAGGACTGGCTCGACTACGGCTACGAGGATGACGAGACGAGCTATCTGCTGTTTGAGGACCTCGGTCGGATGATGGCCGAGGCCGTGCTGATGGGGGATCTCGATCCGAAGGCGCGCGTCGCCCTGCGCGACACGCTGGCGGGCTGGGAGGCGCGGATCTCGGATTACGGGCCCGAGAGCTTCGCGGTGGCGATCCAGGCGCTGGAGACGGGGTGGGACGACCCGGCGCTGAAGGCCGTCCTCGACGGCGGCCCCGGACCCTGGCCGCCGGAGGGTGCGGATTTCGCAGACCGCATTCTGACGGAGGTGCGGCTGCGCGTGCTCGACGCGAGCGGGCAGGACGAGGCCTATCTGAACCTCGCCCGGGCGGCCGGCGCGCAGGCGCGGGT
>NZ_VRVD01000328.1:0-5178 GCF_008040015.1 Methylobacterium sp. WL18
TGGAAGCGTTCATGCCAGCGGATCGCGCTGGATGGGCCGACCCCGAAGCGCTTGGCCGCCTGTCGGCGCGAAGCTCCCGCCTCGATCGCCGCGATCACGCGTTCTCGCAGATCCATCGATAGCGCTGCCGGCATCCCGACCTCCTCGGAAAGCCCAACATCGAATCAGATCCGCAGACTGCCCGCTACCCCCAACGATTCAACCCAGCCGGACATGGCTCTAATTGGGTTGAGGCACAGGTCTGGTTCAAGATGCTAGAGCGGCTGCTGTAAGGGATGAGGGCGCCCGAATGACAGCCCCTAACATGTCGGATCGCCGTACCGTGCTCAGCCACTGCTGCGAGGATCTTGTTAACCACGTTCGAATCCCAAGCGGACGGGGGTTGAATCCCGCCTTTAGCTGCTGATCTAAGTTGTGTGGCGGCGGTGCCCGCACGCACCTAAGTTTCCAACTGAGCAGTAGTAAAATGGTACCAGAAGATATCGGACCTCAGGTTAATTCCGTGAGGATGGCGGGTGAGGTTGTCGCCGCGTACATCTCGAACAATTCCGTGCCGGTCGCTGAGTTGCCCGGTCTGATCCGGGCCATGCATGACACCATCGCCGCGCTTGCTTCAGGTTCGGCTGTCGGTGCCGCAGAATCCCAGCCAGAAGTTGTACGGCCATCCCCCGCCCAGATCCGCAAGTCGGTTCAGCAGGACGGTTTGATCAGTTTCGTCGACGGGAAGACGTACAAGACGCTCAAGCGGCACCTGACCGCCAATGGGCTGACCCCAAAGGCATACTGCGAGCGCTACGGCCTTCCGGCCGACTATCCGATGGTCGCCCCAAGCTATGCCGAACAGCGTTCAGCGCTGGCCAAGGCGATCGGGCTGGGGCAGCCGGGCTCGAACTCCAAGCCTCGTGGGAAGGCTCGTAAGGCGGCTTGATCCGCGCGGTTCTAATCGATGGATTCGTGAGAACCCGCTGGTCCGAGGACCGGCGGGTTTCCTGTATCGACGAGTGGCCCCTACGATCGTCAAATTTGGCCCAGGACGGGCACGGGTTGATTTGCCCTAGGCACACGCATTGGAGCCTGAACGGCGCAGGATCTGAACGTCGTAACGATTGGGCCGAATCCGACGCTCGGTACCAGCCGCTTGGGTCTGCTTTCGATCCGATTGCGCCTTCGCAGGGAATTCCCATCACGCCCACAAGCGGACGTCCGATAGGCTGAGGTGTTCGATCCTGCGGTTCGCGGACCATCCTGCGAGGAATGCGCCGTCGCCGTGCGATCCGGGAAGCGCCCCGAAGACGGTGCGGTCGCGGCGCAATCGGACGATGACGGAGCAATGCTCGAAGCGGTCTCACGGGTCCGAGTTCCAGCGTGCTCCCGGCCGGGCAAGAGGCAACCGGAACGGGTCCGGCGACTTGATAGGCCGGGCGCGATGACGCTCACCAGGAGCGACGCCATCCATGCCCGGAACCGAGATCCGCCTTGCCCTCGACGCGATCCCGATGGGGGGCATGAAGGAGGGTTCCGCCGGCGACGAAAAGCTGCTGTTCGTACGCGACGCCTCAGGCGTGCGGGCGTTCCAGGCCAAGTGCCCGCATCTCGGGGCACCGCTCGCCAAAGGCGAGATCTGTGGCGGACGCCTCTACTGCCCCTGGCACAAGGCCGCTTTCGCGTTGGCCGACGGAAGCCTCGAGGAGCCGCCGGCCCTCGATTCCCTGACGCGCTACCCTGTCCGCATCGAGGGATCCGAAGCCGTCGCGACCCTTACGCCGGAGCCGGCACCAACGAAGTCGGTGGTCGCGACCGCGGGGCGTGTGCTCATCGTCGGCTCGGGTGCCGCAGCCATCGCCTGCGTGAAGACCCTGCGCCGCGAAGGCTATGACGGGCTGATCACCATGGTCGGCCGCGAAGCGCACCCGCCCTACGACCGAACCAAGCTCTCCAAGCAGTTCCTTGCCAAGCCGACCCCGCCGGAAAAGGTGCTGATCGAGCCCGACTTCGACCAGATCAACAAGGTCGAGCGTATCACCGGGGAGGTCGTCAGGGTCGATCCCTCTCGACGTGACATCACCTTGAAAGACGGCCGGACCTTCGAGGCCGAAGCGATCCTCGTCGCCACCGGAAGCCGGGCGGTCCTGCCGGATTTTCCCGGCAGGACCCTTGACGGGGTCTTCACCTTGCGCAGCCTCGACGACGCGATTCGCATCAGCGAGGCGGCAAACGAGGGTGGGTCGGTCGTCGTGGTGGGCGCCGGCTTCATCGGATTGGAGGCCGCTGCGTTCCTCAACAAGCGCGGGCTGTCCGTCACCGTGCTGTCGCGCGAGGAGGTGCCCTTCGCCAAACGCTTTGGCGAGGCGGTGGGCACGGCGCTGAAGCATTACCATGCCGACAACGGCGTCACGTTCGAGACCAATTCCGTCGCCAGGATCGCCGGCGTTGGCCGCGTCGAAGCTGTCGAGACGAAGGACGGACGGCGCCTCCCGGCCGACATCGTTCTTGTCGGCGCAGGTGCCGATCCGGAAAGCAAGCTGATCGCGGACGTCGAGCCCTGCGAGGGCGGCGGTCTCAAGGTCGGCGGGGACCTCAAGCTCGCGGACGGCGTCTGGATCGCTGGCGATATCGCCGCCTTCCCGGAAAGGGCGAGCGGCGAGACCGCACGGATCGAGCATTGGCGTCTG
The DNA here is from genome assembly GCF_008040015.1 of Methylobacterium sp. WL18. Classification (NCBI taxonomy): domain Bacteria; kingdom Pseudomonadati; phylum Pseudomonadota; class Alphaproteobacteria; order Hyphomicrobiales; family Methylobacteriaceae; genus Methylobacterium; species Methylobacterium sp. WL18. The sequence goes on from NZ_VRVD01000328.1 coordinate 2,673, forward strand.
GCTCAGCAGCACGGCACGCATGTGGCCCATGCCATCCTCGGTCGAAGCGGCGAGTTCGCGGGTGCTGCGTTCTTCTGGAGCAACCAGGGCGACAAGCGGCTCGACTACGGTGGATACGCCAAAGGTTTCGACCGGATCATCTTTCAGGGGGACCCCGCCGCGCTCGACTTCATCGCCTTCTACGTCACGGGCGACAGGGTGACGGCCGCCTGCAGCATCGGTCGCAACGGTGTCTTCACCGCGTTCCTTCATCTGCTCGGCCTCGGGCGTCTGCCCTCGGCGGCCGAGATCGAGGCCGGGGCGGACCTGCCCGCTCTTGCGCGAGAGGCTGTTTAGGGGCTGTCCGGCAACCGACCGAGAACCGCGGCCAGGCCAGGTCGCCAAGTCAGGGATCAGGTCTCTGGGTTGGCGCGGCGCCGGCTCTCCGCCTTTCGAGCCGCGAAGACCGCGGCGACCCCAGAGCATCGGCGGTCGGATGCCTTCTGGCGTTTTCGACCGATCGAAATGGGCGAAAAGCCGACTTGCGTCGCATTCCGCGCGAACGTCCGGCTTCTCAAGTTCGCTTTCAAAAAGCAGACCGGCAGAAAACCACCCTTCTCGGACAGTCGTCCTATCGTGTTATGGGTGGGGTACGCACGCTGCCACACACACTTTTCGACACGATGTGGCGGGGTCGAAGAGGGTGTTGCCTTACTTGCTCCGGCAGGGCCGAGCGCGGTCGTGCGCGATCTATGACTCGTCGTGACTACTCAGATGCAGGTAGGTTGAGTCGAACTCCGCGACCGCCACCAGCCCATCCCAATCGTGAACCGTCAACCGTCTGCTGCGCAGCGTGGCCAGTTCAGCGGCCTTCAGATCGCGGAGGGTGCGGTTGACGTGGACCGACGTGATCCCAAGCGCGTCCGCAAGCTCGGGCTGCGTCATTGGCAGGGCACAGGTGTGATCCGGTGCAAGCCCAACCTGCTCCAGGCGCGTGATCAGCTCGCAGAAAAGATGAGCCGTTCGTATGTAGGCTTCGCGCCGAGCGACGTTCAGCAACCACTCCCGGACAAGCGCCGCATCGATCAACGTACAGCGCCACAACACGGCCTCAAGCCGCGGATGAAATCGCAGCACCTGTCGCATTGCGTCGTGCTGGATAAAACCGATCCTGCACGGACCGACCGCAGAGATGCTGTTGTCAAGCATCTTCAGATGCAAGCTCTGGAGGTCGGGCACGTCACCTGGAACGTGGAAAGCCATAACCTGACGCTTGCCGGTCTGCGTGGTCTTATAGACGGCGACGAAGCCTTCGAGAACCGCGAAGCACTGCGAGGGGCGGTCACCCTCGCGCACGATGTCTTGGCCTGGCTCGAATGACATCACGTGCACGGGGAGGGCGAGCAGCACCGCCTTCTCATCCTCGGATAGAGCAAAAAGGGCGATGCTCTCTACTTTGCGGAGGATTGAGTGGATGTCAGTATGGTGAGATGGTCCAGTCAGCGCCATCCCGCTCCCTTTCGTGGCCGAGATCGGATAAGCTCCGGCCACCGATTTCCAAAATCATATACCAATTCCGGCAATCGCATGCCGTATTATCGGCGGGCATTTGGACGCTGATTTATGTTGTGACTTTGGATAAGGATCCATGCAAAACTGGAGCACCGCTGACAAATCCTAAGGAAATCAGCGGCTGAGAGATTTTCGTGCTCTCCCTTTTTGGGGGGCGGCATGGCCTGCTATTATTTCGATATCTACGACCCTGATCTCGCACATGATGACGTGGGTGTGGAATGCGCTGATCTGGAAGCCGTCCGCCTGCAAGCCAAGCGTACGCTTCCAGAGATAGCCAGAGACCTCCTGCCGAAAGACGGCGATCACCATTTCATCTCCGTCGTGGTGCGCGATGAGTGGAACCAGACGGTCTACACGGCAACGCTTGCTTTTAGTGGTCTCATCGTGGGGCCACCGTCACAAGCACGGGACTGATGTAATCTAATGTCAAGGGCACAAGCCGAAATCATGGGTATACCTGTAGCAAACTATCATTTACGGCTACTTGCGATCCCTCTCGGACACTTCAAGGTCCGCTTCGCGGCAGGTTGGCGGAGAATGACCTACGTCTAGGTTCGGTGGATTGTCGTCGGCCTGCTTTGGGTCAGCGATCCATGGAATCGGAAATCGTCGTTGGGCTCATTAACGATCCATTGCAAAGGGCCGAGAGGTCCGATTCCCGGCATTTTATTGGATGAAGACTCTGGAACTCAACGGGTGTACTCGCATCTGTTCGCTTAGAGCCGTGCCCGGCCGCGTTGCGACGGGTTAGCCGTTTGCAGCGTTGAGTGGTGAAGGAGCCCTCGATGCCTTCACCGTTGTCTGTCGATCTGCGCGAGCGTGTCGTGGCGGCCGTGGCCGAGGGCGCCTCCTTCCATCGAGCGGCGGCCCGGTTCGGTGTAAGCGTGTCGAGTGCCAGCCGCTGGTCGGAGCGGTTCGCGCAGGAAGGCCACGTCGCGCCCAAGCCGACGCG
>NZ_VRVD01000329.1:0-5177 GCF_008040015.1 Methylobacterium sp. WL18
GGTCGAGACGGCCGCCCGGCACGGGCTCGGCGACACCATCGAGCTCGACGCCGTGCGGCTGCTGCCGCCGATCGACCACGCGGACCCGGCGCACCTGCTGCTGAGTGGCACCGGGCTGACGCATCTCGGCTCGGCGGAGGGCCGGGACAAGATGCACCGGGCCGCCGCTGCGGATCCGGCCCCGACCGATTCGATGCGGATGTTCCGGATGGGCGTCGAGGGCGGCAAGCCCGCCCCGGGCGAGACCGGGGTCCAGCCCGAGTGGTTCTACAAGGGCGATGGCGCCGCGATCGTCGGCACCGGCGAGCCGCTCGTATCCCCGGCCTTCGCCCTCGACGGCGGCGAGGAGCCGGAGATCGCCGGCATCTACCTGATCGACGCGGACGGCACGCCCGTGCGCCTCGGCTTCGCGCTGGCGAACGAGTTCTCCGATCACGTCACCGAGCGCGGCAACTACCTGTGGCTCGCCCATTCGAAGCTCCGTCCGGCGGCGCTCGGCCCGGAACTGTGGCTGGGGGCCTTGCCGGCGGACGTGCGCGGCTCCAGCCGCATCCGGCGCGACGGCGCCGTGCTGTGGGAGAAGCCGTTCCTCTCGGGTGAGGCGAACATGTCCCACACGATCGAGAACCTGGAGCGGCACCACTTCAAATACGCCCCGTTCCGCCGCCCCGGCGATCTGCACGTCCACTTCTTCGGCACCGCGACCCTGTCGTTCAGCGACGGCATCACGGCGCGGCCCGGGGACGTGTTCGAGATCGAGGCCGCCCCGTTCACCCTGCCGCTGCGCAATCCCCTGGCGGTCGCGCCCGCCCGCGACCTGTCCGTGAAGGTCCTCTGAGATGCCGGCTTCGAACGGGACGATCCGCATCGGTCTGGTCGGCGTCGGCAAGATCGCCCGCGACCAGCACCTGCCGGTCATCGGCGCCTCGCCGGACTATACCCTGACGGCCGTGGCGAGCCGCGAAGGCCGCTTCGAGGGGGTGCCGAACTACCGCACGCTGGCGGAGATGCTGGCGGGGCAGGGCGACCTCGACGCGGTCGCCCTGTGCCAGCCGCCGCAGGTCCGGTTCTCGGCCGCCCTGGAAGCGATCGCGGCCGGGCGGCACGTGTTCCTGGAAAAGCCCCCGGGGGCGACGCTGGCAGAGGTCGGGATCCTGGTGGAGGCCGCGCGGGCGCGGGGCGTCAGCCTGTTCGCCAGCTGGCACTCCCGCTACGCCCCCGGGGTCGAGCCGGCGCGGCAATGGCTGTCCGGCCGCCGGATCCGGTCGGTGGCGATCGCCTGGATGGAGGATGTCCGGCACTGGCATCCCAACCAGGCCTGGATCTGGCAGGCCGGCGGCATGGGTGTGTTCGATCCGGGCATCAACGCCCTGTCGATCGCGACCCACATCCTGCCGCCCTTCTTCCTCACGGGCGCGACCCTCTCGGTCCCGGAGAACCGGCAGGCGCCGATCGCCGCCGACCTGCACTTCACCGACGCCGCCGGCACCTCGATCGAGGCCGTGTTCGACTGGCGCCAGACCGGCCCGCAGACCTGGGACATCCGCGTCGACACCGAGGACGGCCTGCTGGTGCTGTCGCAAGGCGGCGGCGTCCTCACGATCGACGGCGCGCCGCAGTTGCTGCCACCGGAGGCCGAGTATCGCGGCCTCTACGACCGTTTCGCCGCCCTCGTCCGATCCGGCACGAGCGACGTCGACCTGAACCCGCTGATCCACGTCGCCGACGCCTTCCTGCGCGGCGAGCGCCGCTCCGTGGAGGCCTTCACGGACTGACCGGAGGGATCCCGGCGGAACACGAACGCGACAGAGCCAATCAGGGCCGCGCGTCTTAGGGGGAGTTATCTCATGGGAAAGCACACGCGATGGGCGGCGCTCGCACTTTGCGCCACCACATTCTCTGCGGGCATCAGCACGGCTGAGGCTCAGATTGCAGACGCCCCGGACGGGGGGCCGTCCCTGATCAATCCGGGCCCGAGGGCAACCCCGGCCGCAAAGGCCAAGTACCGTGCGAATCGCGCGCGGCGTCGGACGATCCGCGAGTCACGGAGTGCTGCCGGCCCGAGCAGCGCGGCGGCCTCGATCGACGTGCAGGGCAACAGCGCGACGCCGCCGGGCCTGCCGCCGGGGACGCTCTATCTCGGTAACGGGATCAGCATGATCCTGAATTACACTGGGGAATTCGCCGCCAACCCGTCCGGCGGCATCCGCCAGGGATCGGCCTATGCCGGTCAGGTCGTGTTCGGCCTCGATGCCGACCTCGGTCGCCTCGCCGGAATCGATGGCGGTTCGTTCCACACGATCGTGACGCAGCGTCACGGCCGCAGCCTCGCGCGTGACAGCATCGGCTTCGATGGAAGCGTGCAGGAGATCTACGGCGGCGGCCAGACGGCCCACCTCACGTCGGTCTCCTACGAGCAGAAGCTGTTCGACAACCGTCTCGATATCGAGGTCGGCCGCCTTCTCGCCAATCCGAACTTCCTTGGTTCACCACTCTATTGCAACTTCCAGAATAATGCAACCTGCGGCGCGCCGAAATCCATCTTCAAGCTGACGAACTTCACGTATTGGCCGATCGCCACCTGGGGCGCCCACGCCAAGGCCTGGGTCACCGACAAGGTGTTCGTCCATGCCGGCGTCTACGAGGTGAATCCCCGCGCCCAGCAGGACAACCAGAACGGGATCGATTGGTCGACCCAGGGGGCCACCGGCGTCCTGATTCCGGTCGAGGTCGGCTACTCGACCAATTTCGGCAACGATCCGCTGCCGCGCAACTACAGCGTCGGCGCGGTCTTCGACCGATCCGACTACAAGGACCCGATCTACGATCTGCGCGGTGGGGCACGGGTGTTCAGCGACCTCGACCCGCTGACCCGGTTCGGCCGGTCGGCGGTCTATGCCCGCTTCGACCAGATGATCTGGCGTCCGGACCCGAACGCCGTCCAGGGCCTCTCGGTCTTCGGCGTCGCGATCGGCGGCACCAGCGGTCGGCAGACCCAGGATTACTTCCTGGAGGGCGGCGCCGTGCTGACCGGCACCTTCCCGGGCCGGCCCTACGACACCCTCGGGTTCGTGTTCGCCATGGAGAAGCTGTCGCCCCTGGGCTCGGCCAACATCCGGGCGGCGCGGGCTTCGTACGGGCTCAGCAGCCGCAACGTCGACACCCTGCAGACCATCCTGGAGCTGAGCTACGGCATCCAGCTCACCCCGGCGGTCCGGCTGATGCCGAACCTGCAATACGTGATCGGCCCGGACCAGACCCGTTTCCCGCTCCGGCCTAAGCCGATCCCCGATGCCTTCGTCATCGGCGCGAAGCTCTCGGTCGACCTGTTCACGCTGGGCGGCCTGGCCAAGGGCCCGGGAAGCCTCTGACGGCATTCCCCGCGCGCCCATCTCGTGGGTGCGCGGGCGAAGAACCGCCAGTTTCGGCGCGCGCGGGACCTCCGCGCGCGCCGATCGCATTTCAGCGGCCAGCTCATCCTGCGGCCGGCGCGGAGTCTCCGATGAATTCAGAAAGCTCCGGCCCTCACGGGAACCGCCCGCCCGGCGATCGGTTAACCAGCAGATTGTAGCTGTTCTAATTCGTAAGTGAGAACGGCACATAGCCGAACCGATACGGGAGCAACGAGACATGGCCAGCGCGAACTGCGAGAGCTGCAAGTTCTTCGACGAGCACAAGGGCAACGGCGCGAGCGCCCAGGGCGATGCCGGCCTGTGCCGCTTCAACCCGCCGGTGAGCCAGCCCGCCCCCGAGTCCAAGGGCCTGTGGCCGGTCGTGACCACCAACGATTGGTGCGGCCACTTCACCGCCGAGATGACCGCGGCGGAGTAAGCCCGAGCGCGCGCATCGCCGAACCAGCGGCGCGCGCGACGCACGAGACTCGTCGAGCGATGCAGGGTCAGCCGCCATGGCTGGCCCTTTTTCGTTCGCGACCCCGGATCCGAACCGGGACGCATGCGACGGAGCCTCGGCATTCGCGAAGCCTCCCCCGGCCGGCCCGCATTGCACGGACCAGGGCCCTTACGGGTGTTGCGGCCACCTCCCGGCGACACGATCGTCCCGGCAAGACGGTCCTTCTCCCGACACGCCAATCCGAACAATTTTCCTCTCCGTTCGTCACGACGGCGAGACCGGATGCGCGCCGGTGTCAAATTTTCTCACTGCCAAGCGCGGACCGCGCCTGTACCGCGCCTGGATCACGAGATGAAACCGAGTTCCGAACCGCCGTTTTCGAGCAGAACGTTTTTCTATTCCAGATGAATTGGAAAAGCCGTTTCATTGACGTCGCCCGGCGCAGTCAGCAATTCTAGCGCTCTATTCGGATATCCGGTTGCGCCGTCGCCATTCGCCATCGCGCAGGGCGGTCCGGCCTTATCGCAAGGCTTCTGCAATGACACGACCGAGACTCGTCGGGCTGAGCGCGAATGTTCAGCGCCCGTCCAAGACCCGCACGCTGGTCGATGCCGTGCTGCACGAGGCCTGCGCCCAGGCGGCATTCGACGGGCGGATCTTCGATTTCGTGGATGCCGGCACCGGCCTCGGGGCCGCCTGGACCCGGGATCAGCTGCCGCTGCCGGCCAGCGCGGTCGGATCGACCAGGTCGAACAGGTGCTTGAACAGGCCGGTATAGGCGCCCTTGTAGACCGGCGAGCCGACCCCGAGGCCGTCCGCCGGCGCGTCGCGCCCGACATCGACGAAGGCGATCCGCTCGGCCCCGCGGCAGTCGCGGTAATGGCCGATCTCGGCCCGGCAGAGCGGGCAGCCGCCATCGTAGTAGACGGTCAGGTCGGAGCTCATCGGATCAGCGCTCATGGTTTTCCGGGCGACACGCGCCCCGTGCCCGCCTTACGAAAGCTGCGGCCGGGTTTCGGTGCAAGCCGTCAGCCAACGCGGGAGCCGCGCAATCGCCCCGCAGGCGGAGGCCGTCTCAGGGTCGCAGATCATTCGGCTCTGGCCCTGGACGACCGGGCGGATGCCGAGAGCGGGCCGAAAATCCTGTCGGGACGCAAGGTCCTGCGCGACAGGTGGTGGGCCCGGCAGGACTCGAACCTGCAACCAGACCGTTATGAGCGGTCGGCTCTAACCATTGAGCTACAGGCCCTGCGCCAGGCCAAACGGATAGCCGATCGGGGCGCGCCCGTCACCCGGATTTCGTCGGGGCGCGCCCCGATCGGCTA
>NZ_VRVD01000032.1:0-19896 GCF_008040015.1 Methylobacterium sp. WL18
GCCAAGCCGAGACCGCCGGCGACGGCTGCAACCGCCGCGAGCATCTTCACGTGCATCATGATCAGACCCTCCGTGCAAACCTGCACCGGAACCGCCCGGCGCAAGGCGAGGGGAGATTGGTCCTGCGGCCTGAATAGCGGCTGACCTCCGCTTTGACAGCCCGGAAACATGAATGGGTCCGCAGGTCCGGGAGCGGATTACCGGCCGCCGGACTTGTCGCGCTCCGCTCCGAGGCTGGTGCCGCCCCGGGCCGCCCCCTCCGCCTCGGTACCGGCCCGATCCATCGGGCCGTCCTGGGGCTTGACCGTGCCGGTGGCTGTATCGAGCAGCGCGTCGGCCAGTCCCTCGCTGTTGGGCTTGCCGTGGGGCATCCGCTGCGCCTGCGTGTCGGCCGGCCCGTCAGCCATGCTGGGATCCTTTCGCGTCGGGCGATCCGGCCTTCGGGCCCTCGTCCGGGGATGCCTGGTCGGAGTCGGCGCCCGGCGGGACTGGTTGATGCCCGGCGGCCGCCCGCGCCCGGCGGTGGGCGTCGTATTCGGTCTCGGCGAGGTCTTGCGTGTTGGCCGTCGGTCCGTCGGGCATGCGGGACTCCCTTTCGGGGACAACCGCGTAAGACGCTTCCGGTATCCGCCCCCCTCGACCGCGGGGCCGTCGGGATGTCGGCGCGGCGTGCCCGACGTTCGGTCGCAGCGGGCCGGATGCGCGCGCAGGAACACCGCGACGACCGTGGTGTTGACGGCCAAATCTACAGGCGCGAGGCGCAGCGATGTCGGGAACCGCCAAGAAGACAGATCCGAAGCTGTGGGAGAGGGTCAAGCGCGCGGTCACCGAATCCGACAAGGGCGGCAAGCCCGGTCAATGGTCGGCCCGCAAGGCCCAGATGGCGACCGCGGAATACAAGAAGGAAGGCGGCGGCTACGCCGGCAAGAAGGCGTCCGACAACCACCTCACGCAATGGACCGAGGAGGAGTGGGGCACGAAGTCCGGCGCCGAGAGCGGCGAGACCGGTGAGCGCTACCTGCCCAAGAAGGCCCGCGAGAGCCTGACCGATGCGGAATACGCCGCCAGCACCGCCAAGAAGCGCGCCGACACGCGCAAGGGCAAGCAGTACTCGAAGCAACCCAAGGCGGCTGCCGAGAAGGCCGCGGCGGCGCGCGAGGCAGGACACGAAAGCACGACGAAGGCCGAGCTGATGCGCAATGCTAGGGCGCAGAACGTCCCCGGCCGCTCGCGGATGTCGAAGGCCGAGCTGGAGCACGCCGTCCAGGCCTGACCGGGGTCGCAAACATGAAGACGTCCCGGGATGTGATCCCGGGACGCTTCTCGACCAAGCAGCCAGTCTGATCGGGCTGGGGATGCTCAGGTCAAGCGGTTTCGGCGCCGCTTAGTACGAGCCGAACTTGTAGTTCAGGCCGGCGCGGACGACGGCGAACTCGTCGTCGCGGCGACCGATCGGGGTCACGTAGGCTGGTGCCAGGTTGGCGGCGTTGACGAGCAGGACACCCTGGTTGCGGGTGCCGCGGTCGAGGTTCACGTACAGGCCTTCGACCTTGAGCGTCACGGCGCTCGAACGGAAGAAGTTCAGGAACGAGTCGGTGGGGAGGGCATACTCGATGCCGCCGCCGACGGCGTAGCCGGTGCGGAAGCTGTCGTTGCCGGCGTAGCCGCCGAACGAGCGGTCGGCGCTGCCCGAGCCGTAGGCGAAGCCGCCGGTGCCGTACACGAGGGTGCGGTCGAAGGCGTAGCCGAGGCGGCCGCGCACGGTGCCGAAGTAGTCGAGGCTGGCCAGGCCGCGCGGGTCGTTGAGGATCAGGCCGGGCGCAATCGCACCGCCGCTGACGAAGGCGTTGTTCCGGTTGCGGCCGAAGTCGAGGTACTGGGCATCGGCCTCGATGCCGACGACCACGCCCGAGCCCGGGGTGAACTGATAGTTGTAGCCGACCTGGGCGCCGCCGGAGAAGCCGTCCTGGCTGCGGTTGCGGAAGGTGGCGACGGCGGCCGGCCCGCTGGTCAGGCCGACACCGCCCGGCACGACGAAGGTAGAGTTGTTGGAGCGGCTGCTGGCGTCGAAGGCGTAGCCGGCGTTGATACCGAAGTAGGCGCCGGTCCAGGTGAACACGGGCACCGGAGTGAAGATCGGCGGCGGGGCGGCGCGACGCGGCAGGTCGGCGGCGAAGGCCGAACCGGCGAGGGCGACGCCCGCGAGGGCGGTGGTAGCGCGAAGCAGGGATTTCATATTCTGGTCCTCACGGGTGGCTCCGCAGCGGCCTTTCGGACCGATACGGAACGCGGATCTGCCAATCGTCCAGCGGTTCCAGGGCTGCTTTACGCGGGCGGTATCGCCGACCGCTCATCGCGGCCCCTTTGGCAATCCGCCGTTTTTCCCCGGCACCTCATGGGTCAAAACGCGCTCGAATGGTCAAGGTTCGCTTATGGCCACGCTTTTTCGCACGATTTTGGTTTGACAAAGTGTCGCACCCCCTGGACGCAACGGCCACGCTCGGGACGGGGCCCGTCCATGACCATCATGGAGTCAGTGCGATAGCGGAGATCAGCCGCCCGTAGTCGGGCTCGCCGCGGTGCGTGGTCCGGCGATAGCTGTAGAAGCGCTCCGGGTCGGCATAGGTGCACAGGTCGAGCATCGCGGCCTCTCCGATCTCCGCCTCGCCGAGTCTCGCCAGGATGAAGCCCGGAAGATCGAACTGCGCATGACCGTCGCGGGTCCCTGGCTCCAGAAAGCGCTCCTGGCCGGGAGCCTCGGCGCGGAAGCGCGCGATGAAGTCCGGGCCGACCTCGTAGGAGGCCTGCCCGATCGTCGGCCCGAGCACGGCGACGATCCGCTGACGTCGCGCTCCGAGGGCTTCCATGGCTTGCACCGTCGCGGCGATCACCCCCGTCAATGCCCCCTTCCAGCCGGCATGGGCGGCGCCGACCACCCCGTTCTCGGGATCGGCGAACAGGATCGGCCCGCAATCGGCCGTGGCGATGCCCAGGGCGAGCCCTGGGACCCGCGTCACCATGGCGTCGGCCTTGGGGCGGTCCGCAGCCGGGAACGGTGCCTCCACCGTGACCACCGCGGCGGAATGGACCTGGTACAGGCTCACGAGGCGATCCGGCGGCAGGCCGAGCTGGGCGCACATCCGGGCCCGGTTCTCGCCGACATGCTCCGGCACGTCGTGCGAGCCGAGTCCGCCGTTGAGCGACGCGTAGACGCCCTCCGAGACGCCGCCGGCCCGGGTGAAGAAGGCGTGCCGCACGCCGGTCTGCGACGAGAGTTCCGGCGCCTCGATGTACATGCCTGCGGTCACGGTCGGCTCCCTGGCTTTCCTGCTGCCGCGCTCGATAGCGGAACGGCCGGCCCTTGACGATGTCGTGGAACCGTCAGATTCTTGCTGCATTGCAGCATGAGTCCGGGTTCCGGATTCTTCCGAGAAGGATCGCAATGTCACGACGGACCGAGAACGACTCCCCGATCGAGACCATGGCGCCGGAGGCTCCGGAACATCGGAGCCCCAGCACTGCCGAGCATCCCGTCGTGCGTGAACGCGGCGACCTCGACCCCTCCGACCTGAACCCACCGGCACCGCCGACGCCGCGGGCCACGAACGGATCCGACGCGGGTTTCGGCTCGTTCGGCTGACGACATCCTCAGCCGCCGTCCGGATGCGAAGCCTCAGGTTTCGAGAAATCCGGGCAGCTGGCCGAGGTCTCGACCGGTTACCGCCAGGACCTTGAACAGGCGGCCCATGCCGGTCGGGCCGGCATCCGTCAGCCGCTCCACGGCGGAATCGATTGCCTTGGCTTGAGTTGCCGTGGCGGACGCCTTCAGGCGCTCGGCGCGCTCCAGCAGACCAAGGGCAACAAGGAATTCTCGCTGCTCCACCGGACCGAGGATCGTTGCCTCCTCGGCGCGTGCAGCCCGAGCCAGAGCCGCGAAATCGACGTGATGCGTCAGATCCGCCTCGCCCGGCGCCGCGAGCGGGTTGGCGAAGCGATGCCCCGCCAGAGCCTGGAGGGTATCGCCGAAGCCCGGCCGGACATGGCCGTAATCGATCGCCAGCAGTGTGCCTCCGGACGCGCGCAGTCTTCGGGTCAGCGTCCGCATCAGCGCGAGCCCGGCACCGGGGACGCTCAGCAACGCCCCCTCGGACCCCGACGCCTCGATCTCCGCCGTCGGCTCTGGGGCCAGCCCGAACACGAACTCGCCCTGCGGCCCGAGCCCCACCTGCCGCTCATGCCAGCCGGTGGCCCGGCGCTCGAACTGGCGGACCGGCAGGCAGTCGAAGAACTCGTTGGCGACGAGGATCACCGGGCCGTCGGGCAGGGTTTCCAAGCTTGCGTGCCAGGTCGCGTCCGTTCCGGCCAGGACGCGAGCCTGCACTTCGCGCAGGACCGGACTGGTCTCGACCAGGTGTGGCGACACCCGTACGCCCGGAGCCGCCACCCGCAGGGCCCGCAGGGCGTCGGCCATCAGCGTGCCGCGTCCGGGGCCGAGTTCCACCAGAACGAGCGGATCCGGCCGCCCCATTCGCCCGTGAACGTAGCCCACCCAGGCGCCGACCAGTTCGCCGAACATCTGGCTGATCTCGGGCGCCGTCGTGAAGTCGCCCCGCACCCCGAGCGGATCGCGGGTTCGGTAATAGCCGTGGACCGGATGCCCCAGGCATAGTGCCATGTAGCGGTCGACGCCGATCGGGCCGCCGTGCCGGATCAGCGCCGCGATCTCGGCTCCGAGCAGCGTCACGCCTTCGCGGGCGCCTCGCGCGCCGCCTCCCGCGGGTCGGACGCCGCAGCCGGATTACGGGGACGGGTCCGGCCTGTCGCCGCCAGAACGATGTAGGTGAGGCCGACGATCATCATCGGCACGCAGAGCAGCATGCCCATGGTCACGCCGCCCCCCATAGGCCCGAGATGGTCGCCGAACAGGAAGCCGAGTTGCCGGTCCGGCTCGCGAAAGAACTCGCAGACCGTGCGGGCCAGGGCGTAGCCGAACACGAATATCCCGCCGAGCAAGCCGGGCTTGCGGAAGCCGAACCGGCGGACGCTCAACGCCATGACGATGAACAGCAGCAGACCCTCGGTGGCCGCCTCGTAGAGCTGGCTCGGATGGCGCGGCAGCGGCCCTCCGGTGGGGAACACGATCGCATAAGCGAAGTCCGGCGCGACCCGGCCCCACAGCTCGCCGTTCACAAAGTTCGCGATCCGCCCGAAGAACAGGCCGATCGGCACGACGACGGCGCCGATGTCGAGAAGGGTGTAACCGTTCAGCTTCTTGGCCCGGGCGAACAGCAGGAAGGCCAGGATCGCGCCCAGGAAGCCGCCGTGGAACGACATGCCGCCGTTGCGGATCGCCAGGATCTCCATCGGGTCGGCAAGGTACATCGGCAGGTTGTAGAACAGCACGTAGCCGATCCGCCCACCCAGCACGACGCCAAGCGCGACCCAGACGACCAGATCGTCGATGTCGACCACCTGCGGGCGCTTGACCACCCCCCACAGGCTGTCGGCCATCACGAGGCGGCGCGCGTAGTACCACCCGCCGATCAGGCCGGCGATGTAGGCGAGCGCGTACCATTTGATCGTGATCGGCCCGATCGCGAGCGCCACAGGATCGATGGCCGGAAAGGGCAGTGCGAGGAGCGGCATCGGTCTGACCTCCGGGGCGGCCGGATTGGACGCCGGAGGGGCGACGCGTCAAGTGCGCAACACGCAGCATCCAGCCGCGGGTTCAAGCCGTCACGAACAAGAACCCATGGTTATCCGGTCCCACGCAATAGGCAGCCTTGCCATCCAAGGACGAACGACGCGCGACCCCTGCGACACGGAGAGCCTCCACCAGCCCCTCTATATCCGCCACGGAAAAAACAAATCGCGTTGAGGCGCGATCGGCCGGGCTGAACTCGTTCCGTGACCGGTTCGGGCTGGCCGGCGCCCGGTAGTGCAGCAGTTCCACGTGCGGTGCGGGTGCGGGCGGCTTGAGCGCGACAACATCGACTACGGGATCATCGATGCCGTCGAGCCGCGCCTGTTCGGCCCCCCGGTTCAAGCCGGTCTGCGCGACGTGCAGGCCCAGGGGGCCGGTGAGGAACGACAGCGTCCCATCGAGATCGGTGACGGTGATCGCCGAATGGTCGATACCGAGGAACAGGCCCGGCGCGGCGCGCCAACGCTCGGCCGGCTCTCCGTCGGGGAAGAAGATCAGTTCCAGGGGATGCCCGTCCGGATCGCGGAACTTGTACGCGGTGACGCCGCCCGAGGACGCTGGCAGGACCTGCGCGCCGCCCCGGCTGATCGGCGTCGGATCGACCCGGCCGATCTGCGCCATCGCGGCATCGATGTCGCGCACCGGGATCGCGAGGTGCTGGAAGAACGGATCGGTTGCCGAGCGGTCGACCGGGTAAGGCGCGCCGGATGGCTCCACCGTGAGGAACGTCACCATTTGGCCGCCGAGCCGCAGGTGCAACTGCCGGGCCTGCAACCCCGTGAGCCCCATCGCCTCGGCCTGCGCAGTCGGCACCGGTTCCGGCGGAGCGACCCGCTCGAAGCCGAGACCGTCGCAATAAAAGGCCTCCGTGACGGCGAGGTCCGCAACGGTGCGACTGAAGCCCGCGATGGCTTTGACGCCGTTCAAAGCAGCCGCGCCCCGCGCACATTGGTGTAGATCGCGTACAGCGTGCGCGAGGCGCACAGGAACAGCCGGCTGTCGTTGCGGCCGCCGAAGGTTAGGTTCGCCACCGTCGATGGCACCAGGATCTTCCCGAGAAGCTCGCCGCCGGGGTCGATGCAGTGCGCGCCATCGCCGGCGCTCGACCACACATTGCCATGCTCGTCGCAGCGGATCCCGTCGGCATTGCCTGGCGCGATCTTGCAGAACACCGCCCCGCCGGACAGGCTTCCATCCTCGGCGACATCGAACACGCGCACGTGCTGAATCGGGTCCGGCGCGAATTGCAGCCCGGTCTCGACGACGTAGAGCCTGCGCTCGTCAGGGGAGAAGCACAGGCCGTTCGGGCCCTGGAAGTCGTCGGCGACCACGCACAGCGACCCATCGCGGGGGTCGAACCGGTAGAGAGATGCGGGCAGCTCGGATTCCTGCTTGCCGCCTTCATAATCGGTCTGGATGCCGTAGGGCGGATCCGAGAACCAGATCGTGCCGTCGGACTTGCAGACGATGTCGTTGGGCGAATTCAGCCGTCGCCCCTGATAGTGCTCGACTAGGCCGGTGATGCGGCCGTCGAGTTCGGTCCGGTGGATGCGCCGGCCGCGATGCGAGCAGGACAGGAGCCGCCCCTGGCGATCCCGCGTGTGGCCGTTCTCGAAGTCGCCCCCCTCGCGATAGACACTCAGGCCGCCCTGATCCGTCCAGCGCATCACCCGGTTGTTGGGGAGATCGGAGAACAGCAGTTCGTTGCGATCGCCGAAGAAAACCGGGCCTTCGGTCCAGCGAAAGCCGTCGGCGAGCTTTTCCAGCGGCGCATTCGGAAGAACATACGCCTTGAAGCGCGGCTGCGTCAGCTCGATGCCGTCCATGCCGGGGGCCCTACTTGAAGCGGCCGGGCTGGTTGACGGTTGGCTCCACTTGGAGCCCCGTCACGATCATGGTGCAGGGCTCGTCGCCGACGGTGCCCGAGAGATGACCCTTCTTGCCATCGCGCGCCTTGGTGTTCTGATCCTCGCCCATCATCAGCTCGCCCGGACCCATTTCGACCCGGTGGCCGTCCATGGTCTCCACGAACCAGCGGCCGGACAGGATCGCGATCCATTGTGGACGCGGGTTCTCGTGCCACTCGCCGACCCAGCCGACCGGTAGGACCGTAAAGGTCACCACCGACGGCGCCGGGTCCATCTTGTCGTTCCACTGCGGTGCGGTTTCGGGGTTGATCCCTTCGAATGTAAACCGCGCGATCGAAAAGAGCTCCTGGCGGCTCACCCCCTCCGCGTCGGTATAGACGTGCCAGTAAGGCATCTTTGGAGGGGTCGGCTCGGTCATCGTCGATCCTGCGGCGGCGGCACATTCGTCTTCCGCTCAACGGCCGGATCCGGCGATGGTTCGCGGCGACCGCAGACCGCCGAAGGCGATCCTACCGACACGTCGATCGGACGTCGCCGTCGTTCGGCGGCCAGGGAATCGGCCGGGTCATAATCGCGGTAAAGTCGTAGGGGCAGACCGGCGGGAACGCGCCCTCATCGAGCCCAGTCTCCCCTGCCGCCTCGATCCGCGCGCGATGATAGGCCCGATCGATGAGCGCCTGGATCTGCGACTTAAGGCTTGGGCTGTCTTCAAGACGCTCCGCCACGATGCTGCGCTGTGTCCGGATCGACGTCACCCAGCTGCGGCTCCGCCGGGTGGGCTGATGATCCCATTTCAGCAGGTGAAGCAGGATCACACAGAGGGCGCTCGTCAACGCGTGGCGTTCGCTGCGGCCCACGTCAGCAATCTCGTCCGCAATATGCTCGATGTCGAGGCGCGCCCACGCGCCCGCCTGAAGGAGATGCACCTGCTCCTGAGCCCAAGCATGGACATCGTCCTCGTACCGCGTCGCCTTCAGCTTCTGCGGCGCCAGATTCGAAGCTGTCACGACCGCCTCCTCGCAGTCGCCCGTTCACGTGGGCATCGCCACGCTACCGCATCATGCCGGGTGTCGAAACCCACAAGATGCGGTAGCCTTTTGATTCGCATGATCTTTTCCCGAAAGCCGGAGGCCGCCTTTCCGCACGGCTCGCTATCACATCTGCTCGGGCAGCCGCTCGCTCTGGGCGAGGTTCGAGAACCGGGTGATGTTGGCGTCGAACTGCAGCTCAACCGTCCCGGTCGGGCCGTGGCGCTGCTTGCCCAGGATCACCTCGGCCTTCCCGTGAACGCGGTTCATCTCCGCCTCCCAGGCGAAGAACTCCTCCGTGCCCTCCCGCGGCTTCTTGTTGTTGACGTAGTATTCCTCGCGGAACACGAACATCACCACGTCGGCGTCCTGCTCGATCGAGCCCGATTCGCGTAGGTCCGAGAGCTGGGGGCGCTTGTCGTCGCGGTTCTCGACCTGACGCGAGAGCTGCGACAGACCGATGATCGGCACCGCCAGCTCCTTGGCCAGCGCCTTCATGCCGGTGGTGATCTCGGTCATTTCCTGCACGCGGTTATCGCTGCGCTTGCCGGAGCCGGAAAGCAGCTGCAGGTAGTCGACGATCAGCAGATCCAGGCCCTTTTGGCGCTTCAGGCGCCGGGCACGTGCGGCGAGCTGGGCGATCGAGATGCCGCCTGTCTGATCGATGTAGAACGGGATCGTCTGCATATCCCGGGCGGCGTCGGTGATCTTGTAGAAATCCTCCGGCCGGATGTCGCCGCGGCGGATCTTGTAGGACGGCACCCCCGATTGCTCGGCGATGATGCGGGTGGCGAGCTGCTCGGCCGACATTTCCAGGGAGAAGAACCCAACGATTCCGCCGTTGACGGTCTGCATCGTGCCGTCCGCCTGCTTCTCGCCGCGATACGCCTTGGCGATGTTGAAGGCGATGTTGGTCACCAGCGAGGTCTTGCCCATGGCCGGGCGGCCGGCGAGGATGATCAAGTCGGAGGATTGCAGACCGCCCATCTTGGCGTCGAGGTCGGACAGGCCGGTGGCGATGCCCGAGAGCTTGCCGTCGCGCTGGTAGGCCTTGGCGGCCATGTCGACCGCGGCGGTCAGCGCGTCGGAGAACTTCTGGAAGCCGCCGTCGTACTTTCCGGCCTCCGCGAGTTCGTAGAGGCGCCGCTCGGTCTCCTCGATCTGGTCGCGGGGCGCCTGCTCGACCGGAGCCTCGTAGGCGCCGTTCACCAGATCCTCGCCGATGGTAATCAGGCGGCGGCGGATGGCGAGGTCGTAGATCGTCCGGCCGTAGGCGCCGGCGTTGATCACCGTGGTGGCGTCTGCGGCGAGCCTGGCGAGGTACTGCATCACCGTCTGGCCGCCGAAATCGGCGTCACCGAGGTAGGTCTTCATGGTGATGGGCGTGGCGAGCTTGCCGGCGCGGATCAGGGACGCCGCCACGGAAAAAATCTGCTGGTGCGCATCCTCCATGAAGTGCTCGGCCAGCAGGAAGTCCGACACCCGGTAGTAGGCGTCGTTGTTCACCAGGATGGCGCCGAGCAGCGCCTGCTCCGCATCGATGTTGTGCGGGGCGACGCGGTACTCGGCCTGGACCGCTTCCAGCTTGGCCGTGAGCGCATTGGGCAGGGCCATCGGCGGACGACTCCGAAATCAGGCGCCGCGGCGGGCGCACCAGGATCACACCGCGCGACCTTGGCCTCAGTATGGTTACTGAAGCCTAGCCGACGGCCGGTTCGTCCGGCCCCGGCCCGGACGAACGGACGCCCGCCGACTCTCGCGAGGGGCGGGCGTCCATGCTGGAACAAAACTGGAACGTGTCAAGTCTCGGGGCGAATGATCCCCAATGTTCACCGGTATACAGGGAGGTGACCTGCGCCATCCCGCCAGGGCCGTAGGGCCCTCCCGGAAAGGCGCAAGCCAAGTCCTAAAATCAGCCGCGGTCGTCGGCGCCTTCACCGGCATCGGCCAGCGCCGCGCCGACTTCCAGGCCGAGGTCGTCGAGGTTGAACGCCTCGCGCTCAGTGACCGACTCGCCGCGGGCCTGACGCTCGGCCTCTTCGGGGCTGCGGGCGACGTTGACCGTGACCTGGACCTCGACCTCGGGGTGCAGCACCACCGGGACATTGTGCAGGCCGAGCGTCTTGATCGGCTGGTTTAGGATGAACTGGCCGCGATCGACGGTGAAGGCGTCCTTGGCCACCACCTCGGCGAGGTCGCGGGTGGAGACGGAGCCGTACAGGACGCCGGACTCGCCCGACTGGCGGATCAGGACGAAGCTCTGGCCGTTCAGCTTCTCGGCGACGGCCTCGGCGTCCTTCTTGCGGTCAAGGTTGCGAGCCTCGAGCTGGGCGCGCTGCGACTCGAAGTGCTTCTTGTTGGATTCCGTCGCGCGCAGCGCCTTGCCGCGGGCGAGCAGGAAGTTGCGGGCGAAGCCCGGGCGAACGTTCACGGTCTCGCCCATCTGGCCAAGCTTGGCCACGCGCTCGAGCAGGATCACTTCCATCGTCTTTCTCCTTCAGTTGGTCGGCCTCGGGGGCCGGGGACTCACGGCGCCGGGTTGTCCTTGGGACGTCGGCGATCGAGGGCGGTGTCGGCTAGGCCGAACAGGGTGAGTGCCACCAGGGCCACGCCCTGGGTCACGAACAGGATGAGGTACATGCCGAACAGCATCAGCCCGCGTCCGGGCCGGCCGCGCGAGCGGTCGTGGAACGCCGCGAGCCCCTGGAGCGCGAAAGCCGCGCTGAACGCCCCCACGAGCGCCACGCCGAACACGCCGACGTAGCCGGGGGCGAAGCACATCAGCACGGCCGCGGCCAGCGTCACCAACGTGGTGCGCGGCATGGCGGTCGCCGGCAGATCCGGCCAGGGCCGCGGCAGCCGGCCGGAGATATTCACGATTTTGGCCGAAGCCCAGAGATAGAAGGTCAGGAGCAAAGCCAGACCGTTGGCCGCGAAAGCCGGGACCACGCGCGCAAGCGCGTCTGCGACCTCGGTCCGGGTCACCTCGGCCTCGTCGGCGCCGGCCTTGGGTGCTTGCTCCGTGTCCGGCGCAGGGTCCGAACCGGATTCCGTCGCCTCGGACTGGGGTGCGTCGGCACGACGGTCCACAGCCGGGCGGGCGGCGGGATCGCGAACCTGGACCAGCGTGCGGGCGAGCCCGCGCAATTGCGCGTCGAAAGCCGCGTGGTTCGGCGAGGACAGGACTGCGATGGCGATGAACGCGAGCGCCGCCGTGGCGGCAGTCCAGCCGAGGAGGCGGCCGGTCGGGTACCATTCGAGGCCCGACGGCGTGTCGCGACCGAGCAGGGTCAGGTAGGCGAGCCACCAGGCCGGCAGGGCGATGTAGGCCGCGTAGGCGAGGCCCATGAAGGGCGCGATCACCAGGGCCAGCGCCAGACTGCCGGCGGCGGCAGCCGCCAGGGCGGCCTTATGGCTCCAGCCCAAACCGACGATCAGGATCGGCAGCGGCGCCACGAGGTAGAGCACGATCGCCAGCGGGGTCGCCTTCAGCAGCACCCCGAACAGGAGTGCGGAGACGAGGCCCGCGCCGATACCGATGCCGATATGCTGTGCCATGGATTCCGCTGTCCCGCTGCCGTCACGGCAGGGTTAGAGGCGACGCTGCGCCCCAACGATCGAGCGATGCCAGATCGCTCTGTGAGGACCGGCCCGGGTCGAGCCCGGGCCGGACGGTCGAATTGGTCTACTTGATCACGTAGGGCAGCAGGCCGAGGAAGCGGGCGCGCTTGATCGCCTGAGCGAGTTCGCGCTGCTTCTTGGCCGACACCGCGGTGATGCGCGACGGAACGATCTTACCGCGCTCCGACACGTATCGGGACAGCAGCTTGACGTCCTTGTAGTCGATCTTCGGCGCGTTCGCGCCGGAGAAGGGGCAGGTCTTGCGACGACGGAAGAAGGGACGGCGTCCGCCGCCAGCACCTGCACCAGCACCAAATGCCATGGCTTAGGCCTCCCCGCCAAAGGTACGCTCGGGACGATCGCCACCGCGATCGCCACGGTCCGGACGGTCGCCGCCGCCGAAGCCGCCACCACCGCCGCCACCGAAGCCGTCATCGTCGCGACGCCGGCCGCGCTCGCGATCCTTGCGGTCGTCGCGGTCACGCTTCTGCATCATCGCCGACGGCTCGGAATCGAGATCCTCGACCCGGACGGTCATGAAGCGCAGCACATCTTCGGAGATCTGCATCTGGCGCTCCATCTCGGCGATGGCGGCCGGGGGGGCGTCGATGTTGAGGAGCGCGAAATGCGCCTTGCGGTTCTTCTTGATGCGGTAGGCCAGGGACTTCACGCCCCACATCTCGATCTTCTCGAGGCGGCCGCCGTTCTGCTCGATCACACCCTTGTAGGTGTCGATCATCGTCTCGACCTGCTGGGACGTCACGTCCTGCCGGGCCAAGAGCACGTGCTCGTAGAGAGGCATTATCGGGCCTTTCAGTGTCAAAAGGAGCCCGGCCGCTCGGGAGCGGCTGGTTCGGGCCGGTTCATTTCGCGAGACGCTCGGCGCCAAGCCCTTCGAGCCGATTTTCAGGCCCGAGCGGTTGATCGAAGGCGGAGACACCGGACGACGGGTCGTTCAGGACCCTATGCCGCGAGCGGCACCGTCCGTTCAGCCCCCGGCCGGAGCGAACGCGAGGGCCGGCGGATAATGGTTTTTTCCCGCACTGGCAAGGCCGGCAGGTCCGGACGCGTCCGCTCGGCCGGGGCGCCGGCCCGTCTTGCCGACAGGGCGCGCCGCCAGCATATCGACCGTTCGAGGGCGCCTGCCGGAGCGGGCCGGCCCCGGGACCGATGAGCCCATGACGCCCGAAAACACGACCTTCGAAAAGCTGCGCCTCGGCGTCAACATCGATCACGTCGCCACCGTGCGCAATGCACGCGGCGAGCATTATCCCGATCCCGTTCGGGCCGCCCTGCTGGCGGTCGAGGCCGGGGCGGACGGGATCACTGCGCATCTACGCGAGGACCGCCGCCACATCCGCGACGCCGACATCGCCGCGCTGAAGCGCGACCTCACGGTGCCGCTGAACTTCGAGATGGCCGCGACCGACGAGATGGTGGCGATCGCCCTGGCGACCCGGCCCCACGCCGCCTGTCTGGTGCCCGAGAAGCGTGCGGAGCGCACGACCGAGGGCGGCCTCGACATCGTCGGCGGCCGCGCTCACCTCGCCCCCCGCATCACCGCCCTAGCCGAGGCCGGCATTCGGGTGTCGCTGTTCGTCGAGCCCGAACCGGCGATCATGGAGGCGGCCGCCGCGCTCGGGGCTCCGGTGGTCGAACTGCACACCGGCAGCTACTGCGAGGCCGCCGTGGCGGGGGACGATGGGCGCATCGCCCACGAGCTGGCCCGGATCACAAGGGCGGCCCAGCACGGCGCCGGCCTCGGCCTGGAGATCCATGCCGGCCACGGGCTCACGGTCGACAGCGTCGGCCCGGTAGCGGCGCTGCCGCAGATCCGCGAGTTGAATATCGGCCACGCACTCATCGCCGACGCGATCTTCGTGGGCCTTGCCCAGGCAGTGCGCGACATGCGGGCCGCCATGGACCGCGCGCGGCGCCCATGATCATCGGCATCGGCTCGGATCTCTGCGACATCGACCGGATCGCCCGGACGCTGGAGCGGCACGGCGACCGCTTCACACACCGGGTTTTCACGGACGGCGAGCGGGCGCGCTGCGATCGCCGCGCCGCGCGGGCGCCCGGCTATGCCAGGCGATTCGCCGCCAAGGAGGCTTGTGCCAAGGCCCTCGGGACCGGTCTCAGTGCCGGGGTGTTCTGGCGCGACATGGAGGTGGTGAACCTGCCCTCCGGCCAGCCGACCCTGCGGCTCTCCGGCGGCGCCGCCGCGCGTCTCGCCGAGTTGCTGCCCGCGGGGCATGAGGGCCGCGTGCACGTCAGCCTGACGGACGACCCGCCGATGGCTCAAGCCTTCGTGATCATCGAGGCGCTGCCGACCGTGCCGCGCGGGTGAGACCCGGGTCGGCGGATTAGCGCGCCGCCCTCGCGCGTTGCGGGGGGCTCGCGCTTGGTCTAGACCGCCGCACGCAGCGGACACGATTGCGGCGCATTCCTCGGGACAACCGCAGATCAGCCGCGAGCGGCGGGGCCGTGCCCTGCTGGCGGCTGGCGTATGATGCGGGATGGCGGAAGCCGAGTTTCCGGGACCATCGTACGAGAACGGAAGAGCCGGGGCGTGCTCCGGCGACGGAATCTGAGTCTGAAGATGGAACGCGCACGCGTGGATCACGACGGCAAGCCACTGACGAAACCGGTCGAGACCGGCACCTGGGCCAGCATCCGCGAGACGCTGAAGGTCGGCGTCCAGGCGCTGCTGATCGCCCTCGTGGTGCGCACGCTGCTGTTCCAGCCGTTCAACATCCCGTCGGGCTCGCTGGTGCCGACGCTGCTGATCGGTGATTACCTGTTCGTCTCAAAGTACTCCTACGGATACTCGAAGTACTCGCTTCCGCTGTCGGAATACATTCCGATCCAGGCCGATGGGCGCGTCTGGGCGGCCGAGCCGAAGCGCGGCGACATCGCGGTGTTCAAGCTGCCCAAGGACAACGCCACCGACTACATCAAGCGCGTGATCGGCCTGCCGGGCGACAAGATTCAGATGATCGACGGCGTGCTCAATATCAACGGCAAGGCGGTCAAGCGCGAGCGGATCGCCGATTACGAGACGACCGATCCCTACGGCCAGGCGACCAAGGTTCCCCAATACCTCGAGACGCTGCCGAACGGCGTCGTACACCGGGTGATCGAGCGGGACGGCGACAACGGGTTCTGGGACAAGACCGAACTCTACACCGTGCCGAGCGGTCACTTCTTCATGATGGGCGACAACCGCGACAACTCCACCGATTCGCGCGACCTCGCCAGCGTCGGCTACGTGCCCTTCGCCAACCTGGTCGGACGCGCCGAGATGATCTTCTTCTCGATCGACGAGGGCACCCCGGCTTGGCAGCTCTGGAACTGGCCGGCCCACGTGCGCTGGTCGCGCCTGTTCTCGACCATCCATTGAACGGCCCGGACTTGGACGAGGCTGGACAGGCCCGACCGTCTTCCCGGGCGCGGCGTTCCCACAAGCCCAGGCCGCCGCTCGGCGTCCTGGAGGAGCGGATCGGCCACAGCTTCGCCGATCAGACCCTGCTGACCCGGGCGCTGACCCATACCAGCAAGGCCACCGGACGCGGCGGCAGCTACCAGCGCCTGGAATTCCTCGGCGACCGCGTCCTCGGGCTCGCGGTGGCGGACCGGCTCTATGCGGCCTTTCCGGACGCCGACGAGGGTGACCTGTCGCGCCGCCTCGCCGGCCTCGTGCGCCGGGAGACCTGCGCGGCGGTGGCGGCCGCCTGGGAGGTCGGCCCGCACCTGATCCTCGGCCAGGGCGAGGTGATGGGTGGCGGCCGGCGCAACCAGACGATCCTGGCCGACGTCTGCGAGGCGATCCTAGGGGCGGTCTACCTCGATGCCGGCTTCGACGCGGCGCGTCTGATCGTCGAGGCGCATTTCCACCCGACCGAACCCCTGTCGGCCCATCGCGGCCGCGACGCGAAATCCGCGTTGCAGGAATGGGCCATGGGCCGAAGCCTGCCGATCCCCGTTTATGCGGTGGTCGAGCGCACCGGCCCGGATCATGCACCCAGGTTCCGCATTGCCGTACAGGTCGAGGGGCTCGAGCCGGGCCATGGCGAGGGCACCTCGAAGCGTGTCGCCGAGCAGGAGGCCGCCCGCGCGCTGATGGAGCGCGAGGGAATCGGCACCGCCCCGGAGACGGGGCCGACGGAGACAGCATGACCGAACACGATCACGACGACGCGCAGGATGATGCACAGGATGACGGCCCCGCCGAGGGCCCGGCACCGAAGGCCCCCTCGACGCTCCCGGGCACGCCCGCCGACGCCCGGGCGGGCTTCGTCGCGCTCATCGGCGTGCCGAATGCCGGCAAGTCGACGCTCCTCAACAACCTGGTCGGCACGAAGGTCTCGATCGTCTCGCGCAAGGTGCAGACGACCCGGGCGCTGGTGCGCGGCATCCTGATCGAGGGATCGGCCCAGGTCATCCTGGTCGACACCCCCGGCATCTTCGCGCCGAAGCGTCGGCTCGACCGGGCGATGGTGCATTCGGCCTGGAGCGGCGCCGCCGACGCGGATGCGGTGTGCCTACTGGTCGATGCCCGCAAGGGCCTGGACGACGAGGTCGAGGCGATCCTGAGCCGGCTGGGCGGGGTGAAGCGCGAGAAGATGCTGATCCTCAACAAGATCGACCTGATCCCGCGCGAGCGGCTGCTCGATCTCGCCGCCAAGCTCAATGCGGCTTCGCCCTTCGCGGAGACCTTCATGATCTCGGCGCTCAAGGGCGACGGCGTCGGCGATCTGCGCCGGGCGCTTGCCGCCCGGATGCCGTCCGGCCCGTGGCTCTACCCGGAGGATCAGGTCTCGGACGCGCCGCTGCGCATGCTCGCCGCCGAGATCACTCGGGAGAAGATCTACGACCGGCTCCACGAGGAATTGCCCTACCGCTCCACGGTCGAGACCGACCAGTGGCAGATCCGGCCGGACGGCTCGGTGCGGATCGAGCAGACGATCTTCGTCGAGCGCGAGAGCCAGCGCTCGATCGTCCTGGGCAAGGGCGGCCAGACCATCAAGGCGATCGGCCAGGCGGCCCGCATCGAAATCGCCGAGGCGGCGGACACGAAAGTCCACCTGTTCCTGCACGTGAAGGTCCGGGAGAACTGGGCCGACGACCCGGCCCGCTACCGCGAGAT
Source organism: Methylobacterium sp. WL18 (assembly GCF_008040015.1). NCBI lineage: Bacteria > Pseudomonadati > Pseudomonadota > Alphaproteobacteria > Hyphomicrobiales > Methylobacteriaceae > Methylobacterium > Methylobacterium sp. WL18. The sequence goes on from NZ_VRVD01000032.1 coordinate 17,371, forward strand.
GGGGTTAGAGTTCCCGCGCGGCTAAACCGGGTTTCCAAAGGGCCTAGCCCTTTGGCGGGGTTCGGGGGCGGCGCCCCTGATGCATCGGGCAAAGCCCGACAGCAGGGTTGCACCCTGCACCCGTAGAAGGTCGAAGACCTTTTGAAATCGGAATTTCAGGCCTCCGGCACATCCCAGCCGATCGAGCGGCGCAGGAAGGTCAGGCCCAGCGCCAGGAACGCCGCCGCCTCGGCGTTGTCCTTGCCGTAGCCGTGTCCGCCCGAGGCGGGCTCGTAGAAGGCCGCGTCGTAGCCCAGGGCGTTGAGCTTGCGGGCCATCTTCCGCGCGTGGCCGGGATGCACCCGGTCGTCGCGGCGGCTGGTGGCCAGCAGGATCGGCGGATAGGGCCGCCCCACCTCGGCCGCATGATACGCCGAGATGGCGCCGAGGAACGCCCAGTCCTGCGGGTCGTCCGGATCGCCGTATTCGGCGATCCAGCTCGCCCCGGCCAGGAGCTTGGTGTAGCGGCGCATGTCGATCAGCGGGATCGTACAGAACAGGGCCCCGAACCGCTCCGGATAGCGGGTCAGCATGTTGGCGATAAGCAGGCCGCCGTTCGATCCGCCCTCCGCGGCGATCCGGCCCGGCCGGGTCACGCCGCGCGCGACGAGGTCGGCCGCGACCGCTGCGAAGTCGTCATGCGCCCGGGCCTTGCCTTCGCGGCGGCCGGCATCGTGCCAGCGCGTGCCGAATTCGCCGCCGCCGCGGATGTTGGCGACGACGTTCGTACCGCCCCGCTCCAGCCAGAGCTTCCCGAGAACCGGCGCGTAGCTCGGCAGAAGCGGGATCCGAAAGCCGCCATAGGCGGTCATGTGCACCGGGGCCTCGCCCGTCAGCCCCTCCGGACCGGTCTGGACATAGGGAACGCGCGTTCCGTCGGCCGAGATCGCCTCGTGCCGGGTCACGCGCAATCCACGTGCGTCGAAGGCCGGCGGCGTTGCGCGCAAGACCGCGGGTGCTCCGAGATCCGGCGCAATGCTGAGAAGCGTCGCGGGCGTCACGGGGTCGTGCACCAGCGCCAGCAGCGTGCCGTCCGCCTCCTCGGTATCGCCGTCGAGGGGCCAGACGTTGACGCTGCCGAGCATCGGAAGCCCCTCCAGCGGCCGTGTCGCCCAGGCCCCCTCCCCCGGCGTGCACACTGTGTAGGTCGGGCGCAGATCATCGAGCGCGTGCACGAACAGGCGCCCGGCCGACCAGAACACGTCCTGGAGCGCCCGGCGCTCGTCCGGTTGCCACAACACCGCGAAGTCGCGGCGCCCGGCCAGGAAGCCGGACAGCGGCAGCGCCAGCACGGTGTCGGTCGCATGCTCCACGCCGCCGACGGACCAGGGCCGGCGCGGTCGCACGACGAGGTAATCCCGGTCGACCTGCACGTCGGCGTCCGAGGGCACGTCGAGTTCTGTGTTTGGGCCGCTCCGGTCGCCGAGGAGGATCTTGGTGTCGAAGAAGCTGACCTGCTCGATGAAGACGAGCCGCTCGACGCCCGTCTCCCGATCCACCGAGGCCCATGCGGCCATGCTGGTCTCGGGCACGTCGAACAGCACCGCGGCGGCCTGCGGATCCGAGCCGCGAGACAATATCCGAATGGTGCGCGGGTAACCCGCCCGCGTGGCCATGCCGTCGCCGTAGGCGCTCGACACCAGGAGCGTATCGCGATCGAGCCAGGCCGCGCCGCCCTTCGCCTCGGGTAGGACGAAGCCGTCGGCCACGAAGCGGCGGGCGGTCAGGTCGAACTCGCGCACGACCTTGGCATCGCCGCCGCCCCGGCTGAGGGAGAGCAGGGCCCGGTCATGGCCATCCTTCAGGATCGACGATCCGGCCCAGACCCAATCCTCGCCCTCCGCGACGGCCAGGGCGTCGAGGTCGAGCAGGATGTCCCAGTCCGGCGTTTCTGTCCGGAAGCTCGTTTCGTCGGTGCGCCGCCACAGGCCGCGCGGATGCTCCGCATCTTTCCAGAAATTATAGAGCCTCCCGCCCCGGCGCGAGACCAGCGGAATCCGATCCGGCCGATCGAGAATCACGCGGGCGATGTCGCGGTCGCGGTCGAAGACGGCATCGCCGTAGCGGGCGAGGGTCTCGGTGTTGCGCGCCTCGACCCATGCCACCGCTTCCGGCCCGTCGATCGCCTCCAGCCAAAGATAGGGATCGTCGTCCGGGTGCTGCGGGGACGGGCGCGGATCGATCGGAGCGGTCATGGCGGACACGATAGACCCGGATCCTGGGATTCGTGAACGGCCCTGGCCGCGTCAGTTTAGAGCCGTGCCCGGCCGCGTTGCGACGGGTTAGCCGTTTGCAGCGTTGAGTGGTGAAGGAGCCCTCGATGCCTTCACCGTTGTCTGTCGATCTGCGCGAGCGTGTCATGGCGGCCGTGGCCGAGGGCGCCTCCTTCCATCGAGCGGCGGCCCGGTTCGGTGTAAGCGTGTCGAGTGCCAGCCGCTGGTCGGAGCGGTTCGCGCAGGAAGGCCACGTCGCGCCCAAGCCGACGCG
>NZ_VRVD01000330.1:0-5158 GCF_008040015.1 Methylobacterium sp. WL18
GCCGCGGCGCGTCCCGCCGGCCGCGGTGCCCAGACCAACGAGGACGAGTCGGAGACCAAGCGGGTCATCCGCCGTCCCGGCATGCCGCTCAAGATCATCGCGCCCCCGAAGACGCCGAAGTCGCCGGGTGGTGACCGCAACCGCGGCCGCCTGACCATCGCGACGGCGACGTCCGGTGAGGACGAGCGCACCCGCTCGGTCGCCTCGTTCCGCCGCCGTCAGCAGCGGATGAGCGGCCGCGGCCAGGTGGAGCAGAAGGAGAAGCTGTCCCGCGAGGTGACGATCCCCGAGACGATCACCATCCAGGAACTCGCCAACCGCATGTCGGAGCGGGCCGTGGACGTGATCCGCCTGCTGATGAAGCAGGGCGAGATCCACAAGATCACCGACGTGATCGATTCGGACACCGCCCAGCTCATCGCCGAGGAACTCGGCCACACCGTGCGCCGCGTCGCCGAGTCCGACGTGGAAGAGGGCTTGTCCTCCGACGAGCCGGATCTGGAGGAGGATCTCGATCCCCGTCCGCCGGTGGTCACCATCATGGGCCACGTCGATCACGGCAAGACCTCGCTGCTCGATGCGATCCGCAAGGCGAACGTGGTGGAGGGCGAGGCCGGCGGCATCACCCAGCACATCGGCGCCTATCAGGTCGCCTCGCCGTCCGGCGAGATGATCACCTTCATCGACACCCCGGGCCACGCGGCGTTCACGTCAATGCGCGCCCGCGGCGCCAAGGTCACCGACATCGTGGTGGTCGTGGTGGCGGCCGACGACGGCGTGATGCCGCAGACCATCGAGGCGATCCAGCACGCCAAGGCGGCGGGCGTCCCGATGATCATCGCGGTCAACAAGATCGACAAGCCGGACGCGAACCCCCAGCGGGTCCGCACGGAGCTGCTGCAGCACGATATCCAGGTTGAGTCGATGGGCGGCGAGACCTTGGAGTTCGAGGTTTCGGCCAAGACCGGCGACGGTCTGCCGGAGCTGCTGGAGGGCATCCAGATCCAGGCCGAGATCATGAACCTGCGCGCCAACGAGAAGCGCGACGGCGAGGGTACGGTCATCGAGGCCCAGCTCGACCGCGGCCGCGGCCCGGTGGCGACCGTGCTGGTCCAGCGCGGCACCCTGTTCACCGGCGACATCGTCGTGGCCGGCGCCGAGTGGGGCCGCGTGCGCGCCCTGGTCGACGACCTCGGCGAGAACGTGCAGTACGCCGGCCCGTCGGTGCCCGTGGAGGTCCTCGGCTTCAACGGCACCCCCGATGCCGGCGACCGCGTGACCGTGGTGCCGAGCGAGGCCCGGGCCCGCGAGGTCACCGAGTACCGCGCCCGCCAGAAGCGCGAGCGGCAGAACGCCCGCACCGGCGGTGCCAACCGCTCGCTGGTCGACATGATGCGCGACCTCAAGGAAGGCGCTGGCCGCAAGGAGCTGCCGGTCGTCATCAAGGGCGACGTGCAGGGTTCGGTCGAGGCGATCTCGGGCGCCCTGGAGAAGCTCGGCAACGGCGAGGTCGCGGCCCGCATCCTGCTGTCGGGCGTCGGCGGCATCACCGAGTCGGACATCACCCTGGCTCAGGCGTCGAAGGCGGTCGTGATCGGCTTCAACGTGCGCGCCCTCAAGGAGGCCCGCGAGGCCGCCGAGCGGGCGGGGATCGATATCCGCTACTACAACATCATCTACGACCTCGTGGACGACATCAAAGCCACGCTGTCGGGGATGCTGCCGCCCACCCTGCGGGAGGAGCGCCTCGGCGAGGCGACGATCCAGGAGGTCTTCGAGGTCTCGAAGGTCGGCAAGGTCGCGGGTTGCCGCGTGCAGGACGGCATCGTGGAGCGCGGCGCGCATGTCCGCCTCATCCGCGACAGCGTCGTCATCCACGAGGGCAAGCTCAAGACCCTGAAGCGGTTCAAGGACGACGCGAAGGAAGTCACCTCCGGGCAGGAGTGCGGCATGGCCTTCGAGAACTTCGAGAACATGCGCGCAGGCGATGTCATCGAGTGCTACCGGGTCGAAGAGATCCGCCGCACGCTCTGAGAGCCCGGACTCGTCCGGACAGGGCGGTCGCGGCGTCAGCCGCGGCCGTCTTTTCTTTTGGGTGCATCGCGTCTTTCCTGCACATCTCTCCGCTTGGACGTGAACCGGCCGCCCCGCGCCGCCGGCCCGAGACAGAATGGCCCAGAAACCAACCTCCACCGGCCCCTCGCAGCGCCAGCAGCGCGTGGCCGAACTCGTGCGCCACGCCCTCGCGGAGGTGCTCCAGCGCGGCGACATCCAGGATCCGGTGCTCAACACGCATGTCGTGACCGTGCCGGAGGTGCGGATGTCGCCGGACCTGAAGCTCGCCACCGCCTACGTGATGCCCCTGGGGGGCATGGACGAGGCGCCGGTGATCGCCGCTCTGGACCGCCACCGCAAGGTGCTGCGCCAGGAGGTGGCGCGCCGGGTGAACCTGAAATTCGCGCCCGAGCTGCGCTTCCTCCGCGACGAGACCTTCGACGAGGCGGCCCGCATCGACAAGCTGCTCCGCGACGAGCGGGTGCAGCGCGACCTCGTCCCGGAGCGGGACGGCGACGGGCATGAGGACGACGAACCGGAGACCGGTCGGGGGCATTGATCCCCATCGGCACACGGACAGGAACGGGGCAACGACCCCGGGGGACACGAGGCCATGACCGTTTCCATCGAAGATCATCCGCCGGCCGAGCGCGCGGTATCGGCTCCCGGCGCCGAGCGCCGGGGCCCGGAGGAGCGTCGCCCGCAGCGCGGGCCACGCCCCGACCGGCCCAAGCGCCGGGACGTGTCGGGCTGGGTCATCCTCGACAAGCCCGTCGGCATGACCTCGACCCACGCCGTCGCGGTGGTGAAGCGCGCCTTCAACGCCAAGAAGGCCGGCCATGCCGGCACCCTCGATCCGCTGGCGTCGGGTATCCTGCCGATCGCGCTCGGTGAGGCGACCAAGACCGTTCCCTTCGTCATGGACGGCCGCAAGGCCTACCGGTTCACCGTGCAATGGGGTGTCGAGACCGACACCGACGACGCCGAGGGCCGGGCCGTGGCGACCAGCGAGGCCCGCCCGGAGCGCGCCGCCGTCGAGGCGGCCTTGCCGACCTTCGTGGGGGCGATCGAGCAGGTCCCGCCGCGCTATTCCGCGATCAAGATCCAGGGCGAGCGCGCCTACGACCTGGCCCGCGAGGGCGAGGTCGTGGAGCTGGTGGCCCGGCCGGTGCAGATCGACCGCCTCGCGGTGGTCGAGCATGACGGCGAGCGCACCGTGATCGAGGCCGAGTGCGGCAAGGGCACCTATGTCCGCGCCCTGGCGCGCGACCTCGGCCGCATGCTCGGCTGCTACGGCCACGTCTCGGCCCTGCGCCGCACCCGGGTCGGGCCGTTCTCGGAAGCCGAATCCTGCGCCGCCGCCGGCCTGACCGAGGGCGGCCCGGAAGCCGCGCTCGCGCATCTGCGGCCGGTGGAGACCGCGCTGGACGCGATCCCCGAGGTGACGGTCTCGCGCGACCTGGGCCTCCGCCTGATGCGCGGCCAGTCGGTGATCCTGCGCGGCCGGGACGCGCCGGTCGAGGGCAAGGCCTTCGCGACTTGCGGCGGCATCCTGGTCGCGGTGGGCGACGTCGAGCGCGGCGAACTGGTGCCGCACCGGGTCTTTCACCTCGGCGGCACGGCCTCGGGGCGCAACGCCTGAGCCGTCGCCCTGCGCCGACGCTTAGATGGTCACCCCTCTCAGGATGACGCGTGGGTCCCCTCTCCTAGGGGGTTACGACGGTCACACATCGCGGCCGGGTGGGAGCAAAGGCCGGACTCGAGCGCGTCTCCCTCCCCCGCAGAGGCTATCGGATTCACACATCCCCGGATGTGGCGCGGGTCCCCTCTCCCGAGCGGGAGAGGGACAGGGTGAGGGATGCGCGTTTTCCGGAAAGACCTGGTCCCTCACCCCAACCCTCTCCCGCACGGGAGAGGGGGCGCGTGGCGGCTTTCGCAAGCTGATGTGTGAACATCGTAGCCCGCAAAGGGGGGAGGGAAGGCGCCGGTCTGCTGCGATATGACCTCTGTTGCCATCGAGAGCTAGCCGGACCGCCAAGCCCACGCCGCAACCTGAGGCGCGTGGGCGCACGCGGAACGAACGGCAGCGATCGGCCTTTGGCCCCGGCAACCGCCCCGGGGATACGATGTACGAACAAACCTGCGATGTGGCGGTGATCGGGGCCGGGACCGCCGGCATCGCCGCCTACCGGGCCGCCACCGAGGCCGGGGCCAGCGCCGTGCTGATCGAGCGCGGCCCGGGGGGGACGACCTGCGCCCGGGTCGGCTGCATGCCCTCGAAACTGCTGATCGCCGCGGCCAAGGCCGCCCACGCGGCCCGGAGCGCCGACCCGTTCGGCATCCGGGTCTCCGGCGTCGCGGTGGATGGGCGCGCGGTGCTCGAACGCGTCCGCGCCGAGCGGGACCGGTTCGTCGGCAGTGTCTTCGACGGTCTCGACGGGCTGCCCGAGGGCGCGCGCATCGCCGGCACCGCCCGGTTCCGCGATGGACGCAGCCTGACGGTCGACGACCACACGCGCATCGCCTTCAAGGCCGCCGTCATCGCCACGGGATCGAGCCCGAACATCCCGAAGCCGCTCCACGGCCTCGGCGACCGGCTCCTCACCACCGACACCCTGTTCGAGATCCCCGATCTCCCGGGTTCGCTCGCCGTGCTGGGCGCCGGCGCGGTGGGGATCGAGATCGCCCAGGCGATGACGCGGCTCGGCGTCCGGGTCACGGTGATCGATTCGGGCGACACGGTCGCCGGGCTGTCCGAGCCGGACCTCGCCCGGCAGGCCGCCGCGATCTTCGGGGCGGAACTGGATCTGCATCTCGGCGCGCGGCTCGACTCCGCGACGCGTGACGGCGACGGCGTGCGCCTCGCCTGGACCGACCGGCACGGGCACGCGCAGGTGACGCAGGCCGAGCGGATGCTCGCGGCCACCGGCCGCGCGCCGAACCTCGACGGACTCGGTTTGGACGCCGCAGGCTTGCGCCTCGGCGAGGACGGCGTGCCAAAATTCGACCGGCGCAGCCTTGTCTGCGCGGGGGCCCCGATCCTGATCGCCGGCGACGCCGACGGCTGGCGGCCGGTGCTGCACGAGGCGAGCCGCCAGGGCGG
>NZ_VRVD01000331.1:0-5145 GCF_008040015.1 Methylobacterium sp. WL18
CTCCAGCACCGCCACGGCCCGGCGCAGGGCGGCGAGGTCCGCATCGCTCAAAGCGATTTCGGGGATCGGCGCCGGCATCGTCGCGTCGGCGCGAGTGAGGTCGCTCGTGCTCATCCGTAAATTCCTGGATCTGATCGCATCACGCGGTGCCGGAAGCCCGCGCCGTGGAAGGAAGGTCGGGCGCCGGGATGCGGTTCCCCGCCTCCTCGGCCGCCCGCGCCGCGGCTTCGTCCTGTCGCTGCCCACGCCGTCCGACCGCGAGGCAGAGGATCAGCACCGGGATCCCGACCAGGGAGGTCATCACGAAGAAAGCCGGATAGCCGATCGCCGCCACGACGAAGCCGGACGAGCCCGCGATCAGCTTGCCCGGCAGGGCGTAGAGTGAGGAGAACAGCGCGTACTGCGTCGCCGCGTAGGCCGGGCTGGTGAGGCTCGACATGTAGGCGATCAGCACGATGCCGGCGAAGGAGCCGCAGAAGTTCTCGATCGAGATCGCCACCGTCAGGCGCCAGATCTCGGGGGCGCCGGCCGACAGCCAGGCGAAGGACAGGTGCGAGGATGCAGCCAGGAAGGCGCCGAGCAGCAATGTCGGGAACAGGCCGAGCCGCGCCAGGGCCCAGCCGCCGGCGAAGCCGCCCGCGATGCCGACCCAGATGCCGTACAGCTTGGTGACGGTGGCGATCTCTTTCAGATCGAAGCCCAGCGTCCGGTAGAGGGGGCTCGCCATCACGCCCGACAGGAAATCCGGCAGGCGGTAGAGCGCCACCAGCAGCAGGATGCCCCACAGCGCCCCGCCGAAGCGGCCGTGCAGCTCGGTCAGCGGCTCCAGCACGGCCCGGCGCATCGACCAGAACCGGGAATGCCCGGTGGCGTCGGCCTGCACCCGCGCGGGCGCGTCGAAGGCCGGTGCCAGCAGCGCCGCGATCATCCCGACCAGCATCAGGGCCGCCATGATCAGGTAGGCCAGCGTCCAGCCCCCGGAGGACGCGATGAACAGGGCCCCGGCGCCGGCCGCGATCAGCCCGAGCCGGTAGCCGAGGTTCGAGGTCGCCGCCAGGATGCCCTGGAAGTCGCTTCCGGCGGCGTCGATGCGCCAGCCGTCCACCACCACGTCCTGGCTCGCCGCGCAGAACGCCACCAGGAAGGCTCCGAAGCCGAGCAGCGCCAGGTTGGTCTTCGGGTCCGAGAAGGCCATCAGGATCAGGCACAGGGCGACAGCCGCCTGCGTGGTCACCATCCAGGCCCGCCGCCGGCCGAGCAGCTTGCTCAAGCCCGGCACGTTCAAACGGTCGATCGCCGGGGCCCACAGGAACTTCAGCGAGTACGGCAGCGCGACGTAGCTGAACAGGCCTATCGCCCGCACGTCGATATCCGAGAAGGCGAGCCGGAGCGTGAAGGTCCCGAGCACCAACAGGAGCGGGAGCCCGGAGGAAAACCCGAGCGCCAGCATCAGCAGGATTCGGCGATCCTCGACGATGTCGCGCAGGTGAAAGCGGCGCGCAGCCTGTGGCGGGTTGGCCATGGCATGGAACTCCTGAGCCTTAATGGCCTTGATCCCGCGAAATCGTGGCAGCCTTGCGCCGTTCGGGTCTTGGCTGAATCGGGGGGCTGTGCGCCTAAATCATGGTCGATGCCTGCTTAACGTGGTCTCCACGTCCTGCATGCGCGGGGCGTGATCGGTGCCGCCGCATCGCAGAGCCAGGTCGATCGAGTGTGGAATGATGCGTTGAGTGCCCGCCCCGAGCCCAGTCCGCCCCATGCGATGCTGGTCGATGCCTTTGCCCGTTCGCCATCCCCGATGGTGATCACGGACGCGCGCGCGCCGGACAACCCGATCTCCTGGGTCAACGACGCGTTCGTCGAACTGAGCGGTTTCGCCGTCCACGAACTCGTCGGACGCAATTGCCGCATGTTGCAGGGGCCGGGAACCGACAAGGCGGAGGTCGCCCGGATCCGCGCCGCCGTCGAAGCCGGCGATTCGATTAACTCCGAGCTGTTGAACTACCGTAAGGACGGCACGCCCTACTGGAGCGCGATGACGATCACGCCGGTCCACGACGCGGCCGGCCTCGCGTATTTCTACGCGGCGCAATCCGACATGACCCACACCCGCGAGCGCGAGTTCACCATGCGGGTGAACAACGACGAGTTGGAGCGCTTGGTCGCGGCCCGCACCCACGATCTGAGCGCCGCCCTGGAGCAGAAGACCGCCCTGCTCCACGAGGTCGATCACCGGGTGAAGAACAATCTTCAGGTGATCTCCTCGCTGATGCTGCTCAAGGCCCGGCGTACTCCGGAGGGGGAGGCCCGGGACGCACTCCAGGGCATGGCCGAGCGGATCGGTGCGCTCTCGACCGCGCACCGGATGCTCTACTCCGAGGGCGACTGCACCCACTTCAACCTCGGCGACTTCGCGGCCGAGTTCCTGTCCGACGTGAATGCCGGTCTCGATCACGGGACGCGACGGGTCGAGGCCGAGGTCGAGCCGATCTCGGTGGCGGCGGCCATGGCGGCACCGCTCGCCCTGCTCATCCATGAATTGACCGCGAACGCCCTGCGCCATGCCTTCCCGGATGCGCGCGAGGGCCGCGTCTCGATCACCGCCCGCCGCACCGAGGCCGGGATGCGCCTGACGATCCGCGACGACGGCGTCGGCATCGCGGCGGCGGCCCCGAACCCCGCCGGCTTCGGTCGCAATCTCGTGGAGATGGTGGTGCGCCAGCTGCGGGGCACCATCGCCTGGGCCGATGCCGGACCCGGCACCCATGTCGAGATCGATATCCCGCTCCTGGCGCCGGCTTGAGTCTTCGGCTCAAAGGCTTCAAGCTCAGAGCCCCTGAACACCATCCCGAAAGCCGGTGCCGGCTCTCGGACCACGTCGAGACTCGATGAAGAACCTGGAGCCTTCCCGGATCTGCGATCCGCAAGTTGGCCCTGCAACGGGATGGGGACAGCGCATGAGGGGCGGGAACGCCGGCACGGACGCTGCGCTCCGCATCCTCGTGGTCGAGGACGAGGTGCTGATCGCCCTCGAACTCGAATGCCTGCTGGACGATCTCGGGCACGTCACCGTCGGCATCGCCGGGAGTTCGACCGAAGCCATCGCGCTGGGGCGCTCGGCCACCCCGGACGTCGCCTTCGTGGATATCCACCTGGTCGACGGCCCCACCGGCGTCGAGGTCGCCCGGGCGCTCTCGGCGGATCCGCGGATCACCGTGGTGTTCATGACCGCCAACGCGAAGCGCATCCCGGAGGACTTCGCCGGCGCCATCGGGGTGATCGCCAAGCCCTATTCGGAGCGCGTCGTCGCCAGCATCTTGGACTGGGTCGCCGACCGCAGGGCCGGCCGCGCGCCGGAGCATGGCGCGCCGGACGGCTTTCATTTTGCGCCGGCGCCGTAATTTTTTGGAGACCCCATTCTCCCGTCAAACGCCCTCATCGTGAGGTGTCGGAGCGAAGCGGAGGCCTCGAAGGTATCTTCCTGGGATCGCGCTGCCGGCTGAAGGGATCCTTCGTGGCTGCTGCGCAGCACCACACGATGAGGGGGGGTGGTGGGAGACGCCGGTTACACCGCGATCACCGCTTCTCCGCCCGCTCGCGTTTGAGCCGATAGAGCGCGTCCAGCGCCTCCCGGGGCGTCAGCGCGTCCGGATCGATGGTGTCGAGCAGCGTGCCGATCGGATCCTCGGCCGGCGGCTCAGGCGGCGGTGGCGGGGCGAGCGCCGCGAACAGGGGCAGGTCGTCGATCTTGGCCCGGGCCGGACGCCCGCGCTCGGCCTTCTCCAGGCTCTTCAGGATCGCCCCGGCCCGGGTGACCACGCTGGCCGGCAGCCCGGCGAGCCGCGCCACCTGGAGGCCGTAGCTGCGCTCGGCGATGCCGGGCACCACCTCGTGCAGGAAGACCACGCCGTCGCGGTGCTCGGCCACCTTCAGGGTCGCGTTGTCGAGCCGTGCCAGCCGGTCGCCGAGCGCGGTCAGCTCGTGGAAATGCGTAGCGAACAGTGCCCGGCAGGCATTGGCCTCGTGGAGATGCTCCAGGCAGGCCCAGGCGATCGACAGCCCGTCGAAGGTCGCGGTGCCGCGGCCGATCTCGTCCAAGATCACCAGGGAGCGCCGGCTCGCCTGATTGAGGATCGCGGCGGTCTCGACCATCTCGACCATGAAGGTCGATTGCCCGCGCGCGAGGTCGTCGGCGGCGCCCACCCGCGAGAACAGGCGGTCGACCCGCCCGATCCGCGCCGACGCCGCCGGGACGAACGCGCCCATCTGAGCCAGGACGGCGATCAGGGCGTTCTGGCGCAGGAAGGTCGACTTTCCGCCCATGTTCGGGCCGGTGATCAGACGGATCCGGCCGCGCGTCTCGCCCGACAGGTCGCAATCGTTGGCGATGAACGGTTCGCCCGCCCGACGCAGGGCGGCCTCAACCACCGGGTGACGACCGCCGACAATCGCGAAGGCCAGGGAATCGTCCACCTCGGGCCGCCGCCAGTCCAGCTCGACCGCGAGTTCCGCGTTGCTGGCCGCGACGTCGAGAGACGCCAGAGCTTCGGCGACGCGCGCAGTCTGCGAAGACTGTTCGACGATACGGCCGGCCAGTTCTTCGAAGATCGCGGATTCGAGCGCCAGCGCGCGGTCCGAAGCGCCGGAGATCCTTCGCTCCAGGTCGCCCAGTTCGACGCTCGTGAAGCGCATCGCATCGACCATGGTCTGGCGATGCACGAACTCCCGCTGAAGGCCCTTGAGGCAGGCCTCACCCACCGATTGCGGAACCTCGATGAAATAACCGAGCAGGTTGTTGTGCTTGATCCGCAGCGTTCGGCAACCGGTCTCCTCGGCGTAGCGGGCCTGGAGTGCCGCCACGACCTTGCGCGAGTCCTGGCCGAGCAGCCGGGCCTCGTCCACCTCCGCGGAAAACCCCGCCATGACGAAGCCACCGTCCCGCCGGGACAGGGGCAGCTCGTCGGCCAACGCGGCCTGCAGCGACGTCGTCAGGGCCGGATCGGCCGCCGCCAGGGCCTCGGCGATCTCGGCGAGTTCCGTTGTGGCCGCGGCGGCCTGCGTCAACACCGCCCCGAGCCCGGCGGCGGCCGTCAGCCCGTCCCGGATCGCGGCGCCGGGATCCTCCAGGAGACTCCGGAGCTGGCC
>NZ_VRVD01000332.1:0-5145 GCF_008040015.1 Methylobacterium sp. WL18
GGCCTGGGACGGGTCGAAGGCGTCGCCGCGCTTGCCCGGACGGCCGGACCCCGGATTGCCGCCGTTGACCGTGCCCGCCGGGGCCGATCCCGATGACGGGGAGGAGGGGGCGGCCTTGCCGCCCTTGCCCTCGTTCAGGCGGAACTCGACATCCTCCTGGAACTTGCGCAGCTGCTCTTTCAGCTGCCGGTTCTCGTACTGGAGGGTCTCGATCTGCCCGGACATGATCCGGGACTGGTTCTCGATGCGCCCCAGGCGCACCACCAGTTCCGAGGCGTCCTGCGCGGCGGCCGGAGGGCCGAGGAGCAGGCCCCCGAGGATCGTGGTGAGCGCGAGGCGGGTGCGAAGGCGGGCAGGCATGATGGGCTGCGGTCCGATGGAAGCGCGAGGCCCTATCAGATGCGCCGTTCCGCGGCAAAACTGCGGCGCGGCCAATTCTTCGCGGGACCGCCTGCCGGTTCTTCGAAGGAACCGGCAGGCGGACGTGGATCGCGTGTCGGATCCGCGAAGAATTACGCCCCGGCGCCGCGGTCCAGCACGATCACCGCGCGGCGGTTCTGCGACCAGCACGAGATGTCGTTGCACACCGCCACCGGCCGCTCCTTGCCGTAGGAGACCGTGCGCATCCGGTTCGCGCCGATGCCCCGGGTGGCCATGTAGTCGTTGACCGACTGGGCCCGGCGGGCGCCCAGGGAGAAGTTGTACTCGCGGGTGCCGCGCTCGTCGGCATGGCCCTCGATGATGAAGGTGTAGCGCGGGTAGCGCTGCAGCCAGGCGGCCTGCTTGTCGAGGGTGGCGGTGGCGGTGGGGGTCAGGTCGGTGGAATCCGATTCGAAGAAGACCCGGTCGCCGATATTGACGACGAAGTCCTGCGCGCTGCCCGGGGTCGCGGCCCCCGCCCCGAACGCGGAGGCGTCGGCGAGGTCCTTGTCGTTGCTGCAGGCGCCGAGCCCGAGGCCGGCGCAGAGAGCGAGGCCGAGGGCGAGTGCGCGGAAACGCTGGGGCATGATCGTTCAACTCCTCGAGCGGTGCCGAAGGCCGGCTGCGGGTCTTCGAGGCGGGTCCGCGTCGTCCTGAGCGCCGGTGATAGGCGCGGATGGTTAAGCGACGGTTCCGGCGCGCCCCGCGCAACGTCCTGCGGGCCCGCTTCGGTCGGCGGCGTGCGCTGCCGCACGCAGGGCCATGCTGACGCGCCCGGATTGCGGCACCGCCAGGGCGATCGGGCGGGGCCACCGGGCAAGCGGAGGCGTTTCCGCCCCGCGGGTTGCCCGGATGCAACAGGGCCGGATACCGCATCCGGGCGCGTTTTAAGACATTCTCAACCCTGTCGGGCCTTGATTCGCCCGAAGCGCTCGCCGTCGACGCGGATTCCGGTTCGGCACACGCGAGCGCTTCCAGATCTAGAGACGCCGCGCGATTCCCGGACCCCTCAATGCGCCCCGCCCAGTGCGTCCTCATCGTTGAGGACAGCTACCTGCTCCTCGAGATCATCGCGAGCCTGTGCGAGACGCAGGGCATCCGGGTGATCGAGGCCTCCACCGGGGAGGCGGCGCTGACGCTCCTGCGGGCGCGGGGCCACGAGATCGACTGGCTGTTCACCGACATCCACCTGCCCGGCCTGATCGACGGCTGGACCGTGGCCCACGCGTTCCGGGCGCTCCATGCCGACCGGCCGGTGGTCTACACCTCGACCGATTCGAGCGGCGGCCGGGGCGTGCCGGGCAGCCTGTTCCTGCGCAAGCCGTTCCAGGTGGAGGCGGTCAACCGTCTGGTCCGGATGATGGGCGACGGCTTGAGCGACGCCCCGCTCTGCGCGGCGGGCTGAACGCGTCCCGGTTACCCGGCCCGGAACAGCGCGACGATCTCGGGGCTGGCGAGCCAGGTCTCCACCCGCTGGCACGCGAGATCGCCGGCCGGTAGGGCGTCGTAGAGGGAAAAGCTCGCCGCGATGAAGCCCGGCAGGTCGTAGAGCCTGGGGAAGTCGTCGCCCCGGGGCTTCGTCTTGAACAGGTACGAGCCGGTGAGGCCGAAATGCTCGGCGATCGGCGGGTAGAGCGGCCAGACCACGTCCTGGACCAGCTCGTCGCCGAGGTAATCCTCGATCTCCACGGGCTCCGGCGTGAACCCGCTCTCCTGAAGCAGCCGCCGGGCGATGTCGCCGATGACGAAGGCCTTGGGGTGGTTCATCAGGTGCATGAAGGCGCCGCGCCGCGCCCAGCGGGTCACCTCCCGGTCCAGGCCGAAGCCCAGGGCCGCGGCGGCCCCGACCAGCTCGCGCACGGCCGGATCCCAATGGTCGAGGTAGCCCAGGCGGACGAACACGTCCTCGCGGAACAGGCCGGCGGTGCGGCCGGCATCGAGGCCGAGCCGGTGGGCGCAGAGCACGATCGCCGAGTGGTACTGCCCCGTCGGCGAGGGCGCGAGCTTCAGGGCGGCGAGATCCGAGGCCTGGCCGGCATAGACCATGTCCGGGTGGAAGGCCGAGAACACGATCGCCGGGAACAGCTTGAGCCGCGGGTCGGCCGCCCGCAGACTGGCGACGTCGCCGCCCGGGATCAGCCCGGCCGGGAAGGTCTGCGAGAAGACGTGATCGTGGGAGCGGAGCGTCCGGACCAGGCCGTCGATATGGCCGTGGTCGCGCTTGAGAGAGCCCATGGGCAGGTAGCGCACGGGGCTCTTCGGGGCGAGCAGGCGCATCGCCTGGGCGATGCCCCGGGCCTGGCAATTGCCCAGCACCGCGATGGCCGGCCCGTCGCGGGTCGTGGCGGCGCGCGCGCGGTTCCGCCATGGTGTCGCCCAGGTAGGCGCCCAACTGGGGGTCGACAGGGACAACGCGCTGCGGGCGCGCCGGGGCAGATCGTTCAGGGCCACGTCGCGTGCCGGGGTCAGCGGACGGATCAGCAGCCCCGAGGGCAGTTGCCGTCGTGAAGAAGAGGGTTCGAAGATGGCGTTGAATCCGTATACGGGTCTACCGGCCGAGCGATTCTGGCGCAAGGTCGTGACCAACGTGCCGCCCTTCGCGGTCAATCCGCACCCGAAGGACACGTTCGCGATCGGGCCGACCGACAAGGTCGCCACCGGCGGCTCCTGTTTCGCGCAGCGGGTGGCCGAGGCGGTGCGCGGCGCCGGCTTCAACTACTACCTGACCGAGCCGCCGCCCCCCGGCATGAGCGCCGACGAGGCCAATGCCCGCCAGTTCGGCACCTTCTCGGCCCGGTACGGCAACCTCTATTACACGCGCCAGTTCGTGCAGCTGTTCGACCGGGCCTATGGCCAGTTCGAGCCGGAGCTGAAGGCGTGGCTGCGCGACGACGGCCGCTACGTCGACCCGTTCCGCCCCACCGTCGAGCCGGCGGGTTTCGCCAGCGAGGCCGAGGTGGTCGCCGCCCGGGACGCGCATCTGGCCGAGGTGCGCCGCCTGTTCGAGACCTTGGACGTCTTCGTGCTCACGCTGGGCCTCACCGAGGGCTGGCGCTGGCGGGGCGACGGCGCGGCGCTGCCGCTCGCCCCGGGGGTCGCGGGCGGCACCTTCGACCCGGAGCTCTACGAATGCGTCAACGCCGGCGCGGGGGAGGTGCTGGGCGACCTCAACGGCTTCCTGGACCGGCTCTGGAGCGTGAACCCCAAGGCCCGGGTGATCTTCACGGTCTCGCCGGTGCCGATGATCGCGACCTACATGGACCGGCACGTGATGGAGTCGAACAGCTACTCCAAGTCGGTCCTGCGGGTGGCGGCCGGCGAGGTGGTCGGCCGGGGCGATCCGCGGGCGGTGTACTTCCCGGCCTACGACATCGTCACCAGCAACGTGAATGCCGGGCGCTACTACAACGAGGACCAGCGCACCATCAACGACGCGGGGGTGCGCCACGTCATGCGGCTGTTCCTGTCGACCTTCGCGCGCGACCGCGCCGCCGCGGCCCCGACCCACGCCCCCGTGGACCTCGCGGCCGAGTTCGAGGGCAATGCCGGCGTGATCTGCGACGAGGAGGAGATCGAGCGCAGCGTGGCGTGAGCGGCGGGGGATTTGCCTCCGGGCAGGTGTTTCGGGCAAGCTCAGCAGTCTGGGCGCTCGCGCCCGTCCGGAGACGATCCCCGTGAGCCTGCCCCCGCCCCGCCAGCCCGACCACGACATCGATCCGATCTTCGTGGCGCGGCACTCGCCCCGTGCCTTCACGGGCGAGGCGCTGCCCGAAGCCGAGCTGATGCGGATGATCGAGGCGGCGCGTTGGTCGCCGTCGGCGTACAATTCGCAGCCGTGGCGCTTCCTCTACGCGCTGCGTGGGGACGCGAACTGGGAGACGTTCTTCGGCCTGCTCGTGCCCGGCAACCAGAAATGGGTCTCGGGCACCGGCGCGATCCTGTTCCTGGTCTCGAACGGGCTCATGAAGGTCGGGGACGAACTGAAGCCGTCCTACAGCCACTCCTTCGACGCCGGCACCGCATCGCTGGCCTTCCAGCTCCAGGCGATCCATCAGGGCTGGCACGCCCACGGCATGGTCGGGTTCGACCATGTCCGCGCGCCCGAGGTGCTGCGCCTGCCCGAGAACCACCGGATCGAGGCCGCCTTCGCGGTGGGCCGCAAGGTCGCGGAGGCCGACCTCACCGAGGAGCAGCGTCCGCGCGAGGCCCCGAACGGCCGCCGGCCGATCACCGACTTCGTCATCGCCGGCGCGTTCCCGCCCTCCGGCACCTGAGGCGGTCCGGAACCGGAGTATACGACCAGGGATTGTGTCGGCAGCGCGATGGCGCCGGCCCTCGCCCATCCTGCTCCCGCCCCCCTACGATCGGAGCCTGCCCATGGACCAGAAACCCTCGGTCCCGCCCGGCGGCACCGCCGCGCCCGCCCCCTTCCTCGACGCGGGCGGGTTCGACCATGCCTCGGGCCTTCAGAGCGTGGCCGACCGCCACGGGGTGAGCCTCGATGCGGTGCGCCACCTGGTCCAGGCGCTGGAGCGCGGGCACGGCACGATGGCGCAGTTCAACCATCCCGACCTCGGCGGCATGGGCCAGTGGTTTTCCGGCGGCATGGTGATGGTCGGCCGGATGTTCGACGACGGCCTCAAGGCCCGGGTCGACGCGCTCTGCACCGAACTCGCCGCGGCGCTGCCGGCGGGCGGCTTCACGGAGGTCGGGCCTGCGTCGCAG
>NZ_VRVD01000333.1:0-5137 GCF_008040015.1 Methylobacterium sp. WL18
ACCGGGCCCAGCTCCACCGGCACGCCGGCCGCCTCGAGATGGGCCATCGCGGCCTCGATCGTGCCCGACCAGCGGAAGCACAGGTCGCTGTTCCCCGGGAGCACGGGCTGCGCCGCGACCGGCTCCGCCTTCACGCCCGGCCCGTGGCAATTGAGCTGCACGCCGCCGAACCGGTAGGCGAAGCCGCTGCCGCGCTCGATCACCTCGGCGCCGACCACGTCGCGGTAGAAGGCGTTCGAGCGCGACCAGTCGCTGACGTGGATCACGCAATGGTCGAGGTGGATGGCCGGGCGCAGAAGGTCCCCGGGTACGACCGCCGCGTCGGTGGCAAGCGTCTCGGTCTCGGCCATGATCTGCCTCCGCGGATGCCGGGTTTCGGTGGCGTCGTCGTCGCCCGAGAACCGGCGGCGACCTTTCGCAGGCCGTGCCGGTCCTCAGTCTTCGGAGGTGAATTAGGGCGCAACCATGGCCGTGGCAGTGGGCGCTCGCGCGTCCGTGCGGCGCAAAAGCTACATCGTCGCAGACGGGGAGACGGTAGGCATAGCGCCCTGGACCGTATCCCGCATGTCAGGACCCATGATCGCATCCCACCTGTCGGCCTGGAGCCGAATTCGCCGGCTCCTGCTCTCGCGAATTCTGCTCGCCGTGGTGGCGATCGCGCCGCTGGCCGCCTGCCAGACCCGCCCGTCCCAGCTCGCGCAGGACGACGAATCGGCCTGGTACATCGGGACGAAGGCCGACAAGCCGTTCGACATCCCGCTGGTCGACACCGCCCGGCTCGATCCGAAGTACCGCCGCCAGCAGGTCAGCTACAACGGCCCGGAGAAGCCCGGCACGATCCTGGTCGACATCGACCAGCGCCAGCTCCTCCTGGTCCAGGCCGACGGCAGCGCGATGCAGTACGGCGTCGGCGTCGGCAAGGCCGGCTTCTCCTGGAAGGGCGAGGCGCGCGTCGGCCGCAAGGGCGTCTGGCCGGATTGGAGCCCGACCGTCACGATGGTCTCGCTCAACCCCGACCTGCCCCGCACCCGCAAGGGCGGCGTCGACAACCCGCTGGGCGCCCGGGCCCTGTACCTCTACCAGGGCAACCGCGACATCCTGTTCCGGATCCACGGAACCAACGAGCCCTGGAGCATCGGGGAGCAGATGTCGTCGGGCTGCGTCCGGATGCTCAACGAGGACATCGCCGACCTCTACGAGCGCGTCCCGGTCGGCACCCGGGTCCTGGTCAAGCGGAGCGGCAAGTACCGGACCTGACGTCGACCGGACCTGACGTCCGGTTCGCCGGCTTCCGGTCCCTTACCTTCGCGGATGTCGGCGGATCGCGGGCGCGATGCCCGTCCGTGCGAAGGGATTGCTAAGTCTGAGGGGCAACGCTTTCGCAATCTCTTCGCGTAACGGTCGGCCGAGCGCGCCCCGCGGGACGCGCGGGTCTTCCGAAGGCGCATGGCTGAGCCGGCAAAAGCGCCACAATGGCCGGCGATTCCGGGCGCTTCGAGAAACCCTTGCCGGTCGTTCGTGGACAGCTTTCCGATGACAAGATCGATGCTCGCCCTCCTGCTCCTCTGTTCCCCCGCCGCCGCAGCCGGGACGATCAGCGGACCGGCGACGGTGATCGACGGCGATACGATCGAGGTGCACGGCACCCGCATAAACCTCTACGGGATCGACGCCCCCGAGACGGCGCAGAGCTGCCAGACCGTGACCGGCCGGGAATACCGCTGCGGTCGCGACGCCGCCCTGGCGCTGACCGCCCATATCGGCACCGGCGTCGTCACCTGCGAGCGCCGCGAAGCTGCCGGCCCAGGCAGCATCGCCGGCCTCTGCCTCGCGCATGGCGAAGACCTGTCCGCCTGGATGGTCGCGAAGGGCTACGCGCTCGCCAGCCGTCAGGTGACGCCCGCCTACACCCGTCAGGAGGGCCAGGCTTGGGCGACCCGTCGCGGCCTCTGGGCGGGGACCTTCGAGAAGCCCGCGGATTGGCGCCAGGACCGGCGCCGCATGGAAGCCTCGGCCGGGGCGAGCGCGGCCGATTAGAGCATCGTCCCGAAAGGTGTCCACCGGCTTTCGGAAAAAAATGATGTAGACCAAGGAGCTAGCGCATCACGCCGGTTTGGGCGCGATGCGCTAGGCGCGCTCACGCCGTCTTGTCGTGGCCCTCGGTGAATTCCCGCCAGAGCAGGACCAGCGCCGCCATCACGGCCGGGCCGACGAACAGGCCGAGCAGCCCGAAGGTCTCGACGCCCCCCAGGATCCCGAGCAGCACCCACAGGAACGGCAGCTTCGTGGTGCCCCCGATCAGCGCCGGCCGAACGAAGTGGTCGGCCGCGAACGTGACCACGAATCCGGCCACGGCCACGACGACCGCCGCCTTCATCGAACCCGCCGCCACCAGGAGGAGCGCCGCGATCGCGATGGCGAGCGCCGCGCCGAACGGGATCATGGCGGCCACCGCCGTGAAGGCCCCGAGCAGCACCGGATGCGGAACGCCGGCGAAGTAGTAGACCACCCCGAGGATGAAGCCCTCGCCGAGGCCGACCAGAACGAGGCCGTCGACGGTACCGTGCACCGAAGCCACCATCTGCCGCGCGACGCGCTCGCCGCGGGGGCCGAACAGCCGGTCGCAGGCGGAGCGGGCCTGCTCGGTGATCGTGCGCCAGTCGCGGAACAGGAAGAACAGGGCGACCAGGCTGAAGCCGAACAGCACGATCCGGTGCACCACCTCGCGTCCGAAGTTGCGCGAGGCGCCGACCACCGAGTGGTTGTCGAACCGGTGCAGCAGGTCGGATCCGGCCTGGGCATGCCCGAGGTTGTCGTTCCACCACGCGGTCGCCTGGGCGGCGCCGTAGGGCAGGTGCTGCAGGAATTCCGGGGCCGGGATGCCGCTCGCCTCGGCGTTGCGCACGAACTCGGCGACGTCGTGGGCCTCGCGTGCCGCCTGAACGCCCAGGATCGCCAGCGGCGCGAGGAACACCAGGGCCACCGCGGTGGTCATCAGGGTCGGCAGCAGCAGGTTGTGCCGGCCCGGCGGGAAGCGGTGCTCCAGGCGGGCGTAGAGCGGCCACAGCGCGATCGCCAGCACCACCGCCCAGGCCAGCGCCGGAAGGAATTCATGCAGGATCCAGAGTCCGAGCGCGGAGAGCGCCAGCACCAGCACGACCCGGGCCGCGCCCTGGGAGCGCGCCCGCTCCGGCGGTGGCGGTGGCGGGGGACCGGGATGGGCCGGAGCCGTGACGGGCTGAACCGTGGGTAACATCCGTCTCGTCTCCTGACGCCGCGCAACCGATGCCGCGCACATAGACCGAATTCGTCGCGGCGCAGGGGGCGTTCGCGCACACGATCCGGTGCACGACCCCGAACCAGCGCTGCAACGCACCGGGAACCGCCGCGGTTGCCGCCCCTGACCCCCTCGTGTAGAGGTCGCGGCCGTCCGACGGGCCCGTAGCGCGGGCCCCGTACGCGTATTGGTGGCCGCGCGGGGCGTGAGCGCCGGGTCGCCCGGCGTCGAGGGGGGCACCCCGCCCGACCGATCCGGAAACCGAACAGCCCGCGAGAAGACATGTCCGACGAGCCCGCCCACGGCAGCGCCACCTTCCAGCGCGTGGCCGACATCATAGCCGAGACCGCCGACATCCCCCGGGACAGGATCACCCCGGAGAGCCACGCCATCGACGACCTCGGCATCGACAGCCTGGCGTTCCTCGACATCGCCTTCGCGGTGGACAAGGCTTTCGGGATCAAGCTGCCGCTCGAGCGCTGGACCCAGGAAGTCAACGAGGGCAAGGTCCCGGCCGAGCAGTATTTCGTCCTCAAGAACCTGTGCGCGCGCATCGACGGCCTGGTGGCCGAGAAGGCCGCCAAGGTCTGACGCGCCAGAGCCCGACGCCCCCATGCGCCTCGAATATTTCGAGATGATCGATTCTGTCCGGCACCTCGATCGGGCCGCCGGCCGGATCGAGGCGCTGGCTCGGGTGCCGATGGAAAGCCCTGTCTTCGAGGGACACTTCCCCGGCCATCCGCTGGTGCCCGGGGTGCTGTTGACCGAGACCATGGCGCAGGCCTCCGGCTACCTCGTGCTCGCCCATCTCGATTTCACCCGGATGCCGTTCCTCACCGGCGTGGACAAGGCCCGGTTCCGGTCCTTCGTCGGGCCGGGCGCGGAACTGATCGTGACGGCGACCCTCGAGCATGACGGCTCGGGCTACGCCGTGACGAAGGCGGCGATCAGCCATGCCGGGAAGGCGCTGTGCGACGCCGAACTGCGCTTCCGCACCATGGCGTTCCCGGATGGGCTCGACGCGCCGATGCGTGCGCGGGCCCGGGCCATCGGCCTGTTCGCGGACTCGGCGCAGCCATGAGCCGTCCCGTCGTCGTCACCGGCCTCGGCCTCGTCTCCTGCGCGGGCGAAGGGATCGAGGCGCATCTCGCCGCCCTCGATGCCGGCGCGGCACCCCGGACCGACGCCGAGACGTTCGCGCCCTATTGCGTACATCCGGCACCGCCGATCACGTGGGACGGGCAGATCCCCAAGCGCAGCGACCAGCGGCAGATGGAGGCGTGGCAGCGGCTCGGCGTCTACGCCGCCGGCCTCGCCCTGGATTCCGCCGGCGTGAAGGACGATGCCGCCCTCAAGCAGGGGCTCCATCTCGTCGTCGCGGCGGGCGGGGGCGAGCGCGACTACGCCGTCGACGGCGCGATCCTGACGGGCCTGCGCGATGCCGCAGATCCGGGTGCCTATCTCAACGAGCGGCTGCAGAACGACCTGCGGCCGACGCTGTTCCTCGCCCAGCTCTCGAACCTGCTCGCCGGCAACATCGCCATCGTGCACGGGGTCACGGGGGCCTCGCGCACCTTCATGGGGGAGGAGGCGGCCGGCGTGGATGCACTGCGGATCGCGCAGGCGCGGGTCGCCTCGGGGCAGATCGACGCGATCCTGGTGGGCGGCTCCTACAGCGCGGAACGGCCGGACGTGCTCGTGGTCCACGAGATGGGCGGCTATCTCGCCCGCGCACCGTACCGACCGGTTTTCGAGCGGGCTGCGGCGGCGCCCGGCTTCATTTTGGGGAGCTGCGCAGCCTTCCTGATGCTCGAATCGGAGGCGCACGCGGCCGCTCGCGGGGCTCGGACGCTCGCCCGG
>NZ_VRVD01000334.1:0-5067 GCF_008040015.1 Methylobacterium sp. WL18
GGCCAGCACCGCCTCGCCCCAGGCCTCGTAGCGGTCGCGCAGGCGGCGCAGCCGGGCGAGCCGGCTCTCCAGCTCGCCGATCGTCTCCAGCAGGCGGCGCCAGTTGGCGATGGAGAGCCGCACCCGCTCGACGTCCAGGGGCTCCGGGTCGAGCACGAAGGCGCGCACGAAGGCGCTGGTGTCGAAGATCGGCTTGAACGCCACGGCGTTGGAGAAGCTGCGCAGGAAGTGCCGCGGCTCGGGGGAGGGCGCGCCCTCCCGCAGGGTCGCCAGGATGTCGGCGGTGAAGCGCTCGCCGGAGGTCCGGTATTCGGTGAAGCTCGCCGCCCGGGCGCGCAGGTCCGCGGCGATCTCGCTCCACGGCGCCGTGAAGCTGCCGCCCGATGCGGTGCGGGCATAGTCGGCGATCTCGAACCTGTGGCCGACCGCGATGAAGCGCGACAGCACGGTCTCGCGCGGCTCCACGGCCCGGGCGGCCAGCGCCAGCCCGACCGTGACGGTGCGGCCGGAGGCCGGATTCTCGAACACCAGGGCCAGCACGGTCTCGCAGGATTCCCGGGTCGGCCTGCCGCCCTCGGCCGGGTCGCTGATCCAGCCCAGGCAATAGTCGCGCACCGTGCGGGCGCTGCGCCCCGAGGCCGAGGCGTTCAGCGCCAGCCGGCTGGCGTTGTTGCCGGCCAGCACCGTGCCGACCGCGTCGAAGATCGTGGACTTGCCGGCCCCCGTCGGCCCGACCAGGGCGGCGGCGCCCCGGAGGCGGATCTGCTCGCGCCGGATCAGGTACCAGTTGGAGATGGCGATGTCGGTGAGGACGTACACGATGTCGGGAGGCCGGGCCGCTGTCGGAGGGTTGCGTGGTCCAGTTGGCCGGGTTCGGCCGCGCATGCAAGCTTCGGCGTGACCGGCGCCGGGCTGTCACCTCCGCCGGGATTCACAACTTGTCAGACAATTTATCGCTTGTATCGTCCCCCCGGGGGGATCGATCAGAACCATGCGTGCCAGCCTGAAGCTCACTTTGAGCGGCCTCTTCGCCCTGCTCCTCCTCGCCGCCGCGCTTCAGGGCGGATTCGCGATCCATCGGATGATCGCCCTCGACAGCCAGCTCGCGGCGCTGCTCGATCACGCGGTGCTGTCGATGAACGAGGCGCAGGCCATCGAGGCCCTGGTGATCCGGTCGCGCCTCGCGCAGGTCCGGTTCGTCACCGCGGCGGCGGAGACCGAGCGGCAACTCACCGTGAAGGAAGTGGACGGGCTGACCCGGGAGCGGAACGCCAAGGTCGAGGCCTACCGGGCGCTGATCGCCTCGCCCGACGAGAAGGCCCGGTTCGACGACCTGCTCGCCAAGCTCAAGGTCCAGCATTACGACTGGGAGCGGCTGCGCGGCTTCAGCCTCGAGCAGCGCGACGCGGCGATGTCGTATTTCCGCGGGACGATGAACGGCCATTACGTCGCCGCCGCCGGAGCCGCGCACGCGCTGGCCGAGATGAACATCCAGGCCGGCGACGCGGCCGGCCGCAGCGCGCGCCAGAGCCAGGCCGAGGCGGTCCGCTCGACCGTGATCATGTTGGGCGTCACGCTGCTGATCGCCCTGGGGGCGACGCTCTACAGCTTCGTCGGCGTCTCGCGCCCGATCACCGTCATGACCCGGGCCATGCGCCGGCTGGCGGACGGCGACGCCCGGGCGGAAATCCCCTACGCGGCCCGCCGGGACGAGATCGGCGCCATGTCGGCCGCCGTGCAGGTGTTCAAGGATGGCCTGATCCGGGCCCAGGCGCTGGAGGCGGAAACCGCGCGCGCCCGGGCGGACGCCGAGGAGCAGCGCAAGACGGGCATGCGCCACATCGCCGACGCCTTCGAGGGGTCCGTCGGCGGTATCATCGGGACGGTTTCGGGGGCGTCCGCGGCGCTGCAGGCCACTGCCGCCACCATGACCAGCACGGCCTCCGGCACCGCCAGCCAATCCCTGCGGGTGGCGAGCGCGGCCGAACTGGCTGCCGCCAACGTCAACACCGCGGCCTCCGCGGCGGAGGAACTCGAAAGCTCCGTCCAGGAGATCGGCCGTCAGGTGTCGAGCGCCGCGGCTTTGACCCAGGCCGCCGTCGAGGACGCCGCGTCAACGGCTCATCTGGTGCAGGAGCTGAGCGGTGCCGCCGCCCGGATCGGCGACGTGGTCACGATGATCACCAGCATCGCCGGACAGACCAACCTGCTGGCGCTCAACGCGACCATCGAGGCGGCTCGCGCCGGCGAGGCCGGGCGCGGCTTCGCCGTGGTCGCTGCCGAGGTGAAGGAGCTGGCGAGCCAGACCGCCCGGGCCACGGACGAGATCAGCGGTCATATCGGGCGGATCCAGGCTTCGACCGAGGACGCGGTCTCGGCCATTGGCCGCATTGGCGGGCGGATCCAGGAGATCAGCGCCGTCGCGACCCTGATCGCGGCCGCGGTAGAGGAGCAGGGGGCCGCGACCCGGGAGATCGCCCGCAACGTCACCGAAGCGGCGTCGAGCGCCGGCGAGATGACGAGCAGCATCTCCGGCGTCGCGGACGCCGCCAACCAGACCGGGACGGCGGCGGACCAGGTGCTCAGCTCGGCGTCCGAGCTGTCGCTCCGGTTCGAGCATCTCCGGAGCGAGGTGACACGCTTCCTCGCGACGGTGCGGGCCGCCTGAAGATTCGGATCAGAGCAGGCCGCGCGCCTTGGCGAGGCCGATCAGGTCGGCCTGGGGGCGCGCGCCGATATGCTGGATCACCTCGGCGGCCGCCAGCGTGCCGAGGCGGGCGCTGGCGACGTTGTCGAGGCCGCGGGCATGGCCCGCCAGGAACCCGGCCGCGAACAGGTCGCCGGCCCCGGTCGTGTCCAGAACCTCGCGGACCGGGCTCGCCTCGACGGACCGGACCTCGCCGCCCTGCACCACCAGGGCGCCGTCCGACGAGCGGGTGACCAGGCCGAGCAGGTGTCGGCCGCGGGCGTTGCGCTCGTCGCGCAGGGCGGCCACGGCGGCCTCGGGATCGTCGGTCTGGTAGAGGCTCTGGAGTTCGCCGATATTGGCGAACAGGATGTCGATGCTGCCGTCGCGCACGAGGCCCAGGAACTCGTCCCGGTAGCGGCCGACGCAGAATGCGTCCGAGAGGGTCAGCGCCACCGCGTTGCCGGCCTGGTGGGCGATCTGGACCGCCTTGCGGAACGCATCCTTGGCGGCGGGCGGGTCCCACAGGTAGCCTTCGAGGTAGACCACCCGGGCCGAGGCAACGAGCGCCCGGTCCACGTCCTCGGGCTTCAGCCCCTGGCAGGCGCCGAGATAGGTGCTCATCGTGCGCTCGCCGTCGGGCGTCACCAGCACGAAGCAGCGGGCCGTGGCCGGCCCCTCGGTCGCCGGCGGAACCGTGAAGCCGACGCCCGTGGCCTTGAGGTCGTGGCCGAACAGGCCGCCGAGCTCATCGTTCCGAACTTTGCCGACGAAGCCGGTCTTGGCGCCGAGCAGGGCCGCGCCCACCGCGGTGTTGGCCCCCGAGCCGCCCGAGACGATCGTGGCCGGGCCCATCGCGGCGAACAGGGCCTCCGCGCGCTCCTCGTCGATCAGCTGCATCGCGCCCTTGCTCACCCCCTGGGCGTCCAGGAAGGCGTCGTCCGTGCGGGCGATCACGTCGACGATGGCGTTGCCGAGCACGAGGAGATCGAGGGGTGTGGTCATCCGGGCGTCCTGATTCGCGTTTGCGCCGCTGTGACATCCACCTCGGATCGGATCAAGCCGCGGGCTCTGCGGGGGGCGGGAGATCGGCGAACAGCTCGGCGACGGACAGGCTCAGGCCGGGCGGGGTCAGGTCGAGGGTGCCCTCGGTGGCGATCCGGGTCGCGATCAGCCCTTCGGCGCCGCGCGCATGGTGGATGACCAGGCGCTTGACCGGGTCGATCATCAGATAATGCGCGACGCTGGCGATGCTGAAATAGCCGGATAGCTTGCTGCCGGAATCGACTGTAACCGTGCTGGGCGACAGCACCTCGACCACGAGGATCGGATTGGGGATCTCGATCGCGTCCGGGTCCGCACGCGCGCCGCAATAGACGAGGGCGTCGGGCTCGAAGACCGTCGTGTCGTCGATGCGCACGCTCATCCCGTCCGGCAATGCGCGACAGGGGAGCTGCGTCCGGTTCAGGGCGGATCGGAGGGCGAGATAAGCCGAGGCCTTGACCTCCGCATGCCGAACCCGCTCCGGCGACATCGCGACAACCTGGCCTTCGACCAGCTCGTAGCGTCCCGGCTGGTCCTCGGCCCAGACCAAGAACTCGTCGACATTCATCCGGGGCTTCGGCTGCGCGATCATGGCTTTAAGGTATCACGATTCGCTACCGCACCGAGGCGAGCCTCACCCCGCGATCTTCTCCAACGCCACGTCGCGGGTGCGCGGCCCCAGCAGCCCGACCAGCGACCCAGCCGCCAGCATCGCCGCGGAGATGAACAGGAAAACCCCCGGGGTGCCGGCCTCGCGCAGCACGAAGGCGATGACGAACCCCGTAAAGATCGCCGAGAAGCGGCTCCAGGAATAGACGAAGCCCACGGCCCGGGCGCGGATGCCGGTGGGGAACAGCTCGGCCTGGTAGGCGTGGAAGCTGTAGGACATCACGTTGGAGGCCAGCGTCAGGCCGATCCCGAGCGCGACGATCGTCGGGACATCCCGGGTCTGCGCGAAGGTCAGCCCGCAGGCGATGTAGACCAGCGCGGCGGCCACGATGACGTGCTTGCGCTCGAACCGGTCGGCGATGGCGAGCCCGATCAGCGGCCCGACCGGGGCGGCCAGCGCGATCAGCGCCGTGTAGGCGAGGCTCGACGTGATGGTGATGCCCTGCGCCACCAGCAGCGTCGGCACCCAGTTGGCGAAACCGTAGAAGCCCACCGTCTGGAACACGTTGAAGCCGGCCATCATCAATGCCCGGCGCCGGTACGGCGGCACCCAAAGATCGCCGAACGCGCCCCGCCTCTGGATCGGCTCCGGTGGAGCGGGCGGCGGCAGGGGGCGGCCATACTCGGCGGCGACCTGGCCTTCCAGGCGCCGCAGGACCGCGTCGGCC
>NZ_VRVD01000335.1:0-5066 GCF_008040015.1 Methylobacterium sp. WL18
GGGCAGCGCGGCGCCATCGTGGGCGCCTCCACGGCGCCGCGCTGCCCCTACGGCACCTACCGCGACGCCTACGGCAACATCTACTGCCGCTAAAGCCGGGGGGCCGGGCGCGTCCCGGCCCTTCCGCACCGCCCGAGGAGCGGTTATCCCGGCGTCGGCCGGGGCGTCCCCGGTGCCGGACGCGAAGCCGCCGACATGACCGCACCGAGTCCGCGTTTCCCCTCGGGATCGGCCCGTCCATGAGCCAGGGGGCCAAACTCCAGGGCCCCTGGGGTAAGCTCGGCGGTGCCGGGCTCGGCCTTGCCGTGGGCGGTCCGCTCGGGGCGCTGATCGGCGGCGTCGCGGGCCACTTCCTGGTCGACCGGATCGGCGCGCCCTTCGGCCCGACGCCGCGCGACGTGGTGTTCACCACCGGGCTGGTGGCGCTGGCCGCCAAGATGGCCAAGTCCGACGGCGTCGTGCTGCCCTCCGAGGTCGAGGCGTTCGGCCGGGTCGTCCGCGTCGACGAATCCGCGCGATCCGGCGTCGAGCGGCTGTTCGACCTGGCCAAGAAGACCACGAACGGTTTCGAAGCCTACGCGCGTCAGCTCGCGACGACCTTCGGCGACGAGCCCGCCCTGCTCGAGGACGTGCTCGACGGCCTGTTCCAGATCGCGGGCGCCGACGGCGCGCTGCACGAGGCCGAGGAGCGCTACCTGCGCGCCGTCTCGGCGATCTTCGGCTTCGACGATGCCGCCTTCCGGCGGATCGCGGCCCGGCACGTGCGGCTGCCGGACGATCCCTACGCAGTCCTCGGCCTCGATGCGGAGGCCGACGAGGCCACCGTCAAGGCCCGTCACCGGGCGCTGGTCGCCGAGCATCACCCCGACCGGGCGCTGGCCCGGGGCCTGCCCGCCGAGGCCGTGACCATCGCCACGCGGCGGCTCGCCGCCATCAACGCCGCCTACGACCGGATCGTGCAGGAGCGCGGAGCGCGGTGAGCGCGTCAGACCGCCGGGTCTGAGCAGGTGACGAGCCGCACAGGATACAGCGGGGCGTGCCGGTCTTCCGGGACGAAGGTCGCATCTTCGCTGATCGCCTGGGCGACGAGCAGGTGATCGAACGGATCGCGATGATCGGGGTGCATCGGCAGGCTGCCGAGCACCGCGAGATGTGCGGGGCGGATCTCCAGCCGCATGAACCGGTCGCGCGCGAGGGCGGCGTCGATCTCCGCGATATCGGCCTGAAGCTTGCCGATCCGGACCTTGACGACGATCTCCCAGAGCGAGGCGACGCTGACCAGCACGTCGTTGCCCGGATCCGCGATCAGGGCACGGGCCCGGTGCCCGAGGGGATCGCAGTCGGCGAGCCACCAGAGCATGGCGTGCGTGTCGAGCAGGAGCCTCACCGCTCCTCGCCCTGCATCGCCGCCAGCACCTCCGGCGGGAGCGTGTCGAAATCGGGGGCCATGGCGATCCGGCCACGGAGCATCCCGGGCGTCCGGGCCGTGCGGACAGCGTCCGCGGGCGGGTGGATCTCGGCCAAGACCTCGCCGCGCGACGTGACCAGGAACGTGTTGCCGTCCCGGGCCTCGCGCAGGAAGCCATCGATGTTGCCCCGGAACGTCTTCACGCCGATCCGTCGGGGTGCCGTCTTGTTCCGTACCGGGCCGGCCATCGTCGACCTCCACTGCAGCGCCGCATGTGGGCGCATGGTCCGAACGCCGTCAATGACGGGCCGGCGCGATCCGGAACTTTCGACGCCGCATCGCGGTGCGAGCCATGGCACAAGGGCAGCGTCCCGGATATCGGAACCCGGACGATGCGCCCGGTCTCTGGTTTCGCATCGTCGTTTTTCGGAAGCCGGAAACGATCGTTCGGGATGATGCACAAGCCCGCCATGACGCTGACCCCCGACAGCCCCCTCGCCCGCCGCGTGGCGCCCTCGCCGAACCATGGCGAGCGCCGCGGAGCGCAGCCCGACATGCTGCTCCTGCACTATACCGGCATGGCGAGCGGCGCCGCCGCGCTGGCGCGGCTGCGGGATCCGCTGAGCGAGGTCTCGGCCCACTACCTCGTGTTCGAGGATGGCGGCATCGTCCAGATGGTGCCGGAGGCCCGGCGCGCCTGGCACGCGGGCCGGGGCGCCTGGAAGGGCGTGACCGACCTCAACTCCCGCTCGGTCGGGATCGAGATCGTCCATCCCGGCCATGCCGGTGGACTGCCGCCCTATCCGGACGCGCAGGTCGATGCCGTGATCGCCCTGGCCCTGGACATCCTGGGGCGCTGGCCGATCCCGCCGGAACGGGTGCTCGGCCATTCCGACATCGCCCCGGAGCGCAAGGAGGATCCGGGCGAGACCTTTCCCTGGGACCGCCTCGCGGCGGCCGGCGTCGGCCACCGGGTGCCGCCCGCCCGGCTCCGGGACGGGCGGTTCTTCGCGCAGGGCGATGCCGGACAGCCCGTGGAGGCGCTGCAGGCGATGTTCGCGCTCTACGGCTACGAGCTTCCGGTGACCGGTGTGTTCGACGCGCGCACGCACGCGGTGGTCACGGCGTTCCAGCGCCATTTCCGCCAGAAGCGCGTGGACGGCGTGGCCGACGCCTCGACCATCACCACCCTACGCGACCTGATCTCCGCGCTACCAGCCTAGCACCGGGAAATCCTGGGATTCCAAAGGGCTCAGCCCTTTGGCGGGGTTCGGGGGCGGAGCCCACGAGACGTTCCAGGGCTCTGCCCTGGACCCGCAAAAGGTCCCGGCCTTTTGAAACCTGGACTTCAGGCCCGATGGGCCGGCGCCTCGTGGCCGTGGGCCGGGCCGGAGACCGCCTGGGCCGGCGCATCGGTGCGGGTGCGCCACAGGCTGTAGAGCACGCCGATCGTCAGCAGCGACAGGGTCACCACCAGCGAGACCCAGGGCTGGACGTGGATGAGCCCGAACGTGTCCGCCACGACGATCTTGGCGCCGATGAAGATCAGGATGAAGGCCAGCGCGGTCTTGAGATAGGCGAACCGGTCGACCATCGCGGCCAGCGCGAAGTAGAGGGCGCGCAGGCCCAGGATCGCGAAGATGTTGGAGGTGTAGACCACGAACGTGTCGGTGGTGATCGCGAAGATCGCCGGCACGCTGTCGACCGCGAAGATCACGTCGGCGCCGTTGACCAGCACCAGGGCCAGGGCCAGCGGGGTGAACCACAGGGCCTTCTTGCCGGTGGCCGGGTCGGGCCGGCGCACCGCGAAGTGCTGGCCGTGCAGCTCGGGCGTGACCCGGAAGGTCTTCTTGATCCAGCGCACGACGGCGCTGTTCTGGAAGTCGCCCTCCTCCTCGGGACCCGAGAACAGGATCTTCAGGCCGGCGAAGATCAGGAACGCGGCGAACAGCGACAGCACCCAGTGGACCTGGTGCACGAGCGCCGCGCCGAGGCCGATCATCAGGCCGCGCAGCAGGACGGCGGCCAGGATGCCCCAGAGCAGGACCCGGTGCTGGGCGGCGCGCGGGATGCCGAGCGCGGCCAGGATCATGGCGATGACGAAGACGTTGTCCATCGACAGCGACTTCTCGACGACGAGGCCGGTGACGTATTCCTCGCCCGCCTGCGGCCCGAGATACCACCAGATCCAGCCGCCGAAGGCGAGGCCGAGCGCGAGGTAGAAGCCGGTCAGCAACAGGCTCTCGCGGACCCCGATCTCGTGGTCCTTGTCCCGGTGCAGCAGCCCGAGATCGAAGGCGAGCAGACAGGCGATCAGGACGTGGAAGCCGAGCCACATCCACAACGGCTTGCCGAGCCATTCGACGGTTAGAACGTCCATCATGTGCGGGACCTGATGCTGATTCCGGAAGGAAAGCATCGGCTCCGACATCACGGGCGCTGAACAGCGCCCGCCAGAGGGGCCCGCAGCCGATAGGGGCGAGTTAAGCGGGCGAACCGGGCGAATCAAGGGCACGGTCGCGGCGCGCGGGTGACGCGCGCCTCGGGCCGCGTCCGCGGCCGGGCCTCAGGCCTCCCCGGACAGCTTCATCAGCACCAGGCCCGACACGATCAGCGCCGCCGCGGCGATCCGCAACGGGCTCGCGCTCTCGCCGAGCATCAGGATGCCGAGCAGGAAGGCGCCCACCGCCCCGATGCCGGTCCAGACCGTGTAGGCGGTGCCCAGCGGCAGGCTGCGCATCGCGAAGGCCAGCAGGACGAAGCTGCCGAGCGCGGCCACCACCGTCACGGCGCTCGGGATCGGCTGGGTGAAGCCGGCGGAGCGCTTCATCGCATAGGCCCAGACCACCTCCAGCAATCCGGCCGCGAGCAGGATCAGCCAAGCCAAGGTCGTGTCCTCATGTCGGGGTGTGAGCGGCCGGGGCGCCGTCGGGCTTTGCCGCCGGACGTTCGCCGAGCGGGCGCTCCTCCATGTAGGCGAGGAACCCGAGGGCCGCCACCAGGCCGACGCAGGCGGCCAGGAACACCGAGCGGAAGGTCTCGGCCAGATGCGCGGGATCGCCGCCCCGGATCAGGCTCTCCACGTCGTGCCCGGTCCCGGCGGCCCCCCCGAGCACGATCGTCCCGAAGGCTGCCACGATCAGGGCGCCGCCGAGCGAGCGGAAGAAGTTCATCGCCGCCGTGGCGATGCCGAGCTGGTGCGGTTCCACGGCGTTCTGGATCGCGATGGTGGAGAGCGGCAGGATCGTCCCGATCCCCATGGAGAGCAGCGCCAGCATCACCTCCATCAGCCAGAACGGCAGCGCCCGCCCCTCCAGGGCGATGACGGCGCAGCAGGCGATGCTGACGCTCATCATGGCCAGCGGCACGCGCTTGTAGTGCCGGAACAGCAGCATCGACCGGCCCGACAGCGTCGCCCCGGTGACGGTGCCGACCATCAGGGGCACCAGGGCCACGCCGGATTCGCTGGCGGTGAGCCCGAGCACGCCTTCGAGGAAGATCGGCACGTAGATGGTCAGGCCGATGAAGGTGCCCATCGCGAAGCAAGCGGACAGGGTGGCGCTGTAGACCACCCGGTCCTTCAGCACCTGCGTGGGGATCAGCGGCTCGGCCGCGGTGGCGAGCCGGGCCGCGAACCCGCAGCCGAGCACGGCCGCCA
>NZ_VRVD01000336.1:0-5017 GCF_008040015.1 Methylobacterium sp. WL18
TTCCTGGCGATGGTGCCGGGCGACGGCGAGGCCGGCGGCAAGAAGGCGGGGGGCGCGGCCGCGATCGCGGTGAGCCGACCCTGGGCGCTGATGGCGCTGTACGGGGTCGCGATCTTCGCGGGCGGGGTCACCTTCAACCTGACGACGATCAGCCTGCCCAAGGTGATCGACGAGGGCGTCGGCCAGGCGCTGCCGCTGACGCTGATCGGCTCGCTCGCCACCGTGGTCTTCCTGGTCGGCGCGCTGATGCAGCTCGCCATGGGCCGGCTGATCGACCGCTTCAGCCTGCCGTCCCTGTTCGTCACCCTCTCGGTGCTGCAGCCGGTGGGGCTGGGGATCGCGGCGCTGACCACCGGCCTGCCGCTGCTCGCCGGGCTGATGCTCGCCATGACGGCGATCTACGGCCAGGTGGTGATCAACGACGCGATGATCGCCCGCTACGTACCCCCGGCCTACCGGGCCCGGGCCTACAGCGTGCGCTACTTCGTCGGCTTCACGGCCAGCGGCTTCGTGGTCCCGGCGATCGCGGTGCTGCACGACCGGGGCGGCTTCGCGCTGGTGCTCGGCATCGCGGCCACCTGCGGCGCGGTGATCTGGCTCGCGGCGATCGGCTTCCTGAAGCTGACGCAGGGCAAGCCGCGCCCCGCCCTGGCGGCGGCGGAGTAGGGGTGACGGTTTGCGAGCCCGGGCCGGCGCTGCTACGCGGCGGCGGTTCCGAGCCGCGAGCCCGCCCTTGACCACGCTTTCCCTCGTCATCCGGCCCGAGCGGCCGGAGGACGCCCCCGCGATCGATCGCCTCCAGGCCCGGGCCTTCGGTC
This sequence comes from Methylobacterium sp. WL18, assembly GCF_008040015.1. Taxonomy (NCBI): domain Bacteria; kingdom Pseudomonadati; phylum Pseudomonadota; class Alphaproteobacteria; order Hyphomicrobiales; family Methylobacteriaceae; genus Methylobacterium; species Methylobacterium sp. WL18. The sequence continues at coordinate 819 of NZ_VRVD01000336.1, forward strand.
CCGGACGGTTCGCCCGCACCGCCTATCGCCTGCGCGAGAAGGCGGCCGAACGGATCGACCTCGGCGTCACCGCCTCGGTCGGCAGCTTCCTGGTGGGCTCGGTGCGGATGGGGCCGGTGCGCGCCGGGCCTTCGCGCTTCGTCATGCTCGGTCCCCTGGCGGTAGACCCGAGTTTCGAGGGCCGCGGCATCGGCGGCACCCTGACCCGAGCGGCGATCGAGGCGGCGCGGCAGGCCGGCGAGGGTCTGGTGATCCTGGTGGGCGACGCGCCCTATTACAGCCGCTTCGGCTTCACCCCGGTGCCGCCGGGCCGCCTGACCCTGCCGGGCCCGGTGGACCCGGCCCGCCTCCTGTGGCTGGAACTGGCCGACGGTTTTCGCGAGGGCATATCGGGCGCCGTGGACGCGTTGCGCCCGGAAGATCCCCGGCCTTGAGGTCTTCGCCGGTTCGCGGCGCGGTCACGCCCGCCGCAGCGCCAGGGCCGCGATCAGCCCGGCGGTGAGCAGCGCCAGGGCCACGGGGGTCGCCGAAGTCGCGGGCCAGGCCGAGGCCGCCGCCGTGAACAAAGCCCCGAAGGTCATCTGGGTGAAGCCGTAGAGGCTGGATGCCGAGCCCGCCGCGTGCGGATCGACGTTCATCAGCCCGGCGACCGCGTTGGGACTGAGCAGGCCGACCCCGACCGCGTAGGCGAAGAGCGGCACGATCAGGGTGACGACCCCGAGCATCCCGGTCCGATCGACCAGCAGCAGCGCCAGCGCCGCCACGATGCAGAGCAGGTTGCCGCTGCGGGCCGCCTTGCGGATCGGTACCCGCGTCGCGAGCCGGCTCGCCAGCACGGCGCCGCCGACCATGCCGAACACGACGATCAGGCAATCGAACCCGACCTCCTGCGAGGATCGCCCGAGCCGGTCCACCAGCAGGAACGGCGCCACCGCCAGGAACGCGTAGAGGCTGGTGCCGCCGCAGGCCCCCGCCACCAGATAGGCGCGGAACACCGGCACCTTCACCAGCCGCAGGTAACCCGCCAGGATCGCAACGAGCCCCGGCAGGGCCACCTTGTGCCGATTGGTCTCCGGCAGGGTGAACACCACCAGGGTGCCGAGCACCGCAACGATCCCGGCGAGCACCACGAACACGGCGCGCCAGCCGAAGGCCTCGTTCACCACCCCGCCGATCGCCGGGGCCAGGGCGGGGGTGAGGGTCATGGCGGTGGTGAGGATCGCGAGCTTCCGGGCCGCGTCCTCCCGGGTCGAGACATCCCGCACCATGGCCCGGCCGATCACCAGGGAGCCGCAGGCCCCGAGCGATTGCAGCACCCGCGCCACCAGCAGCACGCCGATGCTCTGGGCCGGAATCGCCAGCAGCAGACCGGCGAGGTAGAGGCCGAGCCCGCCGATGAGGATCGGACGCCGTCCGAATCGGTCGGAGAGCGGCCCGTACAGCAGTTGGCCGCCTGCGAGCCCGATCAGGTAGACCGTGATGGTGAGTTGCGCGGCGGCATTCGTGATGCCGAGGTCTGCGGCGGCGGAGGCGAGCGCGGGCACGAAGATGTGCAGCGCCACCGTGCCGGTCATGGTCACGGCGACCAGCAGCGGCAGTGGCGCCCGGCGCGCTGCCGGTTCCGGACTTCGATCGGGCAAGCGGAATCCTTATCGGTGTCTGACCCGAGCGGAGATCGGGTCGCGGACGCCTCAAGGCAAAGGCCGGGCCTGAAGGCCCGGCCAGGTCGCCGCTAGTTCTTCGGCGTCGGCAGCGGTGCGTTCAGGTCCTTGGTCGGGCCGCCGACCTCCAGGTCCTTGGCCCGGTCCACCGCCTCGGGGTTGGCCTGGGCCGGCAGCTCCTTGGCGGCCGGGGCGGACGGCGCAGTCGGCTCGGCCGGGATCAGGCTCGACGGCGTGCCCTGCTGGTCGCCATCATGAGCACCGGCCGGCGGAGCCGGGGCGTTGCGGTCGCTCGATTCGCTCGGCGCCCGGGGGCTGCCGGCGGACTTCTCCTCGACCGGCTTGGCCGTGCTGGTGTCGGCGGGCTTGGCCGGGCTGTCCTTGCCCTCGGAGCCCTTGCCGGCCGCGGGCTTGGCGGCGGTGGGCTTCTCTTCGGAGGCGGGCGCAGGCGCGGGCTTGTCCTCGGGCTTGGCGGCGGCCGGTGCGGCCTCGGGCTTCGCCTCGGTCTTCTCGACGGCGGGCAGCGGCTTGGGGCTGTCGGCGTTGTTGCGCAGGTAGGCGATGACGTTGGCCCGATCCTGCGGCGACGCGATGCCGGCGAAGGCCATCTTGGTGCCCTTGGCGTAGGCCTTCGGGTTGGTGAGGAACGCGTCCAGGTCGTCGTAGGTCCAGGTGCCGCCCTTCTCCTTCAGGGCCGCCGAGTACTCGAAGCCGGCATGCCCCCCCTTCGGGCGCTCGACCACGCCGTACAGGTCCGGGCCGACCTTGTTCGGGCCGCCCTTCTCGAAGTTGTGGCAGGCATGGCAGGCCTTGGTGCCGGCCTCGCCCTTCTCGGCGTTGGCGCTGGCGAGCCGGACGGCGATCGGCTCGACCTTGGCCTCCGGCGCCGCCGCGGCGGTCTGCGGCTCCGGCTCGGGCAGGTCGTAGCCGGCTTTGCCGGCCGGCTTCGGATGGTAGATCAGCTCGGCGACGAAACCCGATCCGGCCGCGAACAATAAGGCGCCGAGGACGGCACCGAGAACCTTGTTCACCTCGAACGAGTTCATGCTCTTCTCTCGATCTGCCCATGCCCGTGACAGGCAGGCATGCCGGGACACAGGACCTTGGAAGATTTCAAGGGTGCTTAGCCGTTCCGGCACGATCTTGACAATGCCGGTGGGGGGATACGTTCCGTCGCGGGGCGAAACCGCCGTGCCAAATCGCCGAGCTTGTTACCCGGCGGCATCATTTTGCCGGATCGCGTGGCCCGATGCCCCCGGTCCCGCGAGGGACGACAACCCGGAGCAGGCCTGCTAAGCACCCGCGCTTCGCTGGCGGACGCCTCAGCCTCAGGTCCGAGCCCTTCATGTCCGATCCCCTCGTGCTGATCCCGGCCCGCCTCGCCGCGACGCGCCTGCCGAACAAGCCGCTGGCCGAGATCGCGGGCGAGGCGATGATCGTCCATGTCTGGCGGCGGGCCATGGAGGCCGGGATCGGCCCCGTGGTGGTGGCGACCGACACGGCCGAGATCGCCCACGCCGTCGAGGCGGCCGGCGGCATCGCAGTGATGACCCGGGCCGACCACCCGTCCGGCTCGGACCGCCTCGCCGAGGCACTGGAGAGCGTCGATCCGGCGGGGCACCATGACGTGGTGGTGAACGTGCAGGGCGACCTGCCGACCATCGACCCGGCGATCATCGGGGCCTCGATCGGCCCGCTCTCCGACCGCACGGTGGACATCGTCACGCTCTGCGCACCGATCACCGACCCGCACGAGGCGGAGAACCCCAACGTGGTCAAGCTCGTGGGCCATCAGGTCGGCCCGGGGCGGCTGCGGGCGCTCTACTTCACCCGCGCCCGCGCCCCCTGGGGCGACGGCCCGCTCTGGCACCATATCGGCCTCTACGCCTATCGCCGCTCCGCCCTGACCCGCTTCGTCGCCCTGCCCCCGGGCGAGCTTGAGACGCGGGAAAAGCTGGAGCAGCTGCGGGCGCTGGAAGCCGGCATGCGCATCGATGCCGTCATCGTCGACGACCTGCCGCTCGGCGTCGACACCCCCGCCGACCTGGAGCGCGCCCGCGCCCTGCTCCAGGCCCGCCGCCTGAACTGAACGCATGACCGATTCCCCGACAGCCATCGCCGACCGCACCATCGCCTACCAGGGCGAGCCCGGGGCCAACTCGCACATCATCTGTGCGCAGGCCTTTCCGGACTGGACGCCGTTGCCCTGCCCGACCTTCGAGGACGCCTTCGCGGCGGTCACGGAGGGCCGGGCCCAGCGGGCCATGATCCCGATCGAGAACTCGATCGCCGGCCGGGTGGCCGACATCCACCACCTGATCCCGACCTCGCCGCTGCACATCGTGGCCGAGCACTTCCTGCCGATCCACTTCCAGCTGATGGTCCTGCCGGGCACGAAGCTGGAGGCGGTGCGGACCGTGCACAGCCATGTCCACGCGCTCGGCCAGTGCCGGAGGATCGTCCGGCGCCTCGGCGTGAAGGCCGTGGTCGCCGGCGACACCGCGGGCGCGGCCCGCGAGGTCGCGGAGATCGGGGACC
>NZ_VRVD01000337.1:0-5006 GCF_008040015.1 Methylobacterium sp. WL18
CGCCTGAACCGGTCCCGCTCCGCGATGGGCGCGCGTTGACGCTCGCGGCCGCGCGCATTACCTCCCGGTCTCGCTGGCCGCGTCGGGCGAGTGGGGCGGGTCTCGCGACACCGCGCCCCCTGCCGCGGACCGGGATCGCCGACACACGGTCGTCAAGTCCCGCATGGATACCCAACCGGACACGGCCCTGCGGCCGGACCCGATCGACGAGACGACCGGGCGCCTGTCGGAGCCTTCGCAGGCGCTCGACCCGAAAAGCCTGGTCATGCGGTTCGGCCCGGACGCGCCGCTGCTGACCGACGCCGGCGTCGAACTCGCGCCCTTCCAGATCGCCTACCAGACCGCCGGCACCCTGAACGAAGCGGGCACGAACGCGGTGCTGATCTGCCACGCGCTCACCGGCGACCAGTACTTCGCCCATCCGCATCCGCTCACCGGCAAGCCCGGCTGGTGGGAGACCCTGGTCGGCCCCGGCAAGCCGGTGGACACCGACCGCTACTTCGTCGTCTGCTCGAACGTGATCGGGTCGTGCATGGGCTCCACCGGCCCCGCCTCGATCGATCCCGCCACCGGGCGGCCCTACGGGCTGAACTTCCCGCTGGTGACGATCCGCGACATGGTCCGCGCCCAGGCGATGCTGCTGGAGCGGCTCGGCGTGCGCGACCTGTTCCTGTGCATCGGCGGCTCGATGGGCGGGATGCAGGTGCTGCAATGGGCGGCGCTCTATCCCGACCGGGTCTTCGCCGCGATGCCGATCGCCACCGGCCCGCGCCACTCGGCGCAGAACATCGCGTTCCACGAGGTCGGCCGGCAGGCGATCATGGCCGACCCGGCCTGGGCGGACGGGCGCTACCTCGAGGAGGGCACGCGGCCGTCCAAGGGGCTCGGCGTCGCCCGGATGGGCGCGCACATCACCTACCTGTCCGAGCCGGCCTTGCACCGGAAGTTCGGACGGCGGTTCCAGGGCGGCTCGGCCCCGACCTTCTCGTTCAACGCCGACTTCCAGATCGAGAGCTACCTGCGCCACCAGGGCCTGAGCTTCGTCGAGCGGTTCGACGCCAACGCCTACCTCTACCTCACCCGGGCGATGGACTATTTCGACCTCGCCGAGGACCATGGCGGCGCGCTGGCCAACGCGTTCCGGGGGATCAAGACCCGGTTCTGCCTGATCTCGTTCACCTCCGACTGGCTGTTCCCGACCTCCGAGTCCCGGGTGATCGTGCACGCGCTGAACGCCGCCGCAGCCCCGGTCGCCTTCGTCGAGGTCGAGACCGACAAGGGCCACGACGCCTTCCTGCTCGACGAGCCGGCGATGTTCTCGGCCGCCCGGGGCTTCATCGACGCCGCCGCCCGGGCCCGCGGCCTATGAGCGGCTCGATGCTGTTCAAGGGTTCCTCGGGCAAGGCCGCCCCCGGCGCGCCGTGGCAATCCACCGACACCCTCCCCCGCACCGCCGAGGGCGGCGGCGCCCGCGTCGACCACATCGTCGTGCTCGGGTTGATGCCGGCGGGCGCCCGCGTCCTCGATATCGGCTGCGGCGACGGCTCCCTGCTGGCGCTGCTGCGCGACCGGCGCGGCATCGACGGCCGCGGGATCGAATTGTCCCGGGACGGGGTCAACGCCTGCCTGGCCCGGGGCCTGTCGGTGATCCAGGGCGACGCCGACACCGACCTGGAGAACTATCCGGACGACGCCTTCGACGTGGTCGTGCTGTCCCAGACCATCCAGGCGACCCGCAATCCCCGGATCGTGCTGGAGCACCTGCTGCGCATCGGCCGGCAGGTGATCATCTCGTTCCCGAATTTCGGGCATTGGCGGGTGCGCTCGGAGCTGGCCCTGCGCGGCCGGATGCCGGTCACCGAGATCATGCCGGATGCCTGGTGGGAGACGCCCAACATCCACCATTGCACGATCCGCGACTTCGTCGGCCTGTGCCGGCTCATCGGCGCCGAGATCGAGACCGCCACCGCCCTGGACGGCCGGGGCCGGCCGATGCGCTTCTCCATGCCCTGGTGGGTTTGGAACCTGTTCGGCGCCCAGGGGGTGTTCCTGCTCCGGCGCGGGCAGCGCTAGCGTCCCGCCCCCGCAGCGGCCACCGGATGCCCGCATCGGTGTGGGCGGCGCGGGCGCAGGATGGAGCGCGGGGCCCCTACCCCGCACGAGCTACCGGATTCACAGATCGCAGTCCGGATGGTTCGCGGCCGCAAAATACATCTGTCCGAGGCCAACACGCGCGTTCCCTCCCCCGCAGAGGGGGAGGGTGGCCCGCGAAGGCGGTCGGGCCGGGACGAAGTCCCGCAAAAGGGGAGCGACGGCGCAGAAACAAGCTTTGCCCGTCATGCCGGCCGCGCCATGTCCTGAGCCCGGGCTCCCCTCTCCCGACCCGGCCTGACGGCCGGCCCACCCTCCCCCGCAGAGGGGGGAGGGAGCGCGCCTGTCAGCTGCGATGCGACGGGTTTTGCTGCCGAGACGGATGCGGCGTGTCGCGTTTCGTCACCGGCTTCGCCCGCAACGACCGGTCCGGCACCCGGCGGTTGTGCCCTGTCGTGGACCGTGAACGATGGGGACCCGTCAGTTGTAGGCGTTCGGCGTTTCCGTGCTCCGGCGGGCGATGGCGCGCCCGACCTCGAACAGGGCGGCGCGCAGGCCCGGCAGGGCGCTCTTGGCGCCGTCGCCCTCGATCAACGAGTGGGCGATGATCAGGTGGTCGGCGATCCGGTCCAGGTGATCCTGCGGCGCGGTCGCATGATGCGTCGGCGGCGGCAGGTAGCGGCCGACATGGCCGTAGGCTTGCATCCCGTCCGTGGCGCTCGGGGTCATCTCGATCATCGAGCCGAGATAGCCCAGGAAGGTCGAATCCGGGGGGCCGAACGAGGGCAGGCCCCCGGCGCCGAGCCACCGCACGCTTCCGTCGGCGCAGTGCAGCCGGAAGCGCAGGCTGAATTCGCTGACGGCGGCCGCGGCCCGGCTGAATACGTCCTGGATGGTCGCCCGGTCGGTCTCGGGGACGCGGTCGAGCCAGCCGAGACCCAGCGCGGCCGACCGGTCCTGCCCCGTGATCTCGGACCACTCACCACTGAGATAGACGAACCGACCAGACGCATCGGTCGAAAAAATCATTGCAGCGTTCCGGGCCGGCTCGGTTCGTATGAAAGGTAACCCTGAGAATTAAATAAAGATAGCAGCCTTGATCTTTATACATTATTTTATACTATCCCGGTGATGGATTTATACCGGCTCATGCGCGCCGCAGACAGGAATATCGGTTCGGCCTCAGCGCGCATGGAATCGAGGACCCAGGGTCGAGCCCGATTGCGCCGCGATCGCGGCCGACTTGGTGGCAGAGGATCGTCCGTCATGAGCGGCTCGGACAAGCCGGGGACCAAGACCTTGCTGACGCTCGCCGGAATCCTGGGCATCCCGGTCGAGCGGTTCTTCGACGACGAAGGCACGACCGACGGCCAGGCCGGGGCGCAGGAATGCCTGCGGCTCTGGTCGGCGATCCGGACCAGCGAGGGCCGCGCGCGCGCGCTCACCGTCATCCGCGGCATCATCGAGGACGAGCGGCGGTAAGGGAGCCGGGAAGACCCACGCGCGTCCCCTTCCCCCCCTCTGCGGGGGAAGGGAATGCGCGTATCCGGTTCGAAGGGACTTTTCGCCCCGCCCGCCCCGAACCGCGCCGTCGTGTGCGAGCCCCTACCGCGCCCCGCGGTGCAGATCCCCGTCGATCAGCAGGGCGCTGCGGTTGTCCAGGCGGGAGCGGTAGACCTGCAGGTTCTCCATCACCCGCTGCACGTAGTTGCGGGTCTCGGTGAACGGGATGCGCTCGACCCAGTCGATCACGTCGACCTCGCCCTTGCGCGGGTCGCCGTAGGCGTCGATCCACTTCTTCACGTTGCCGCCGCCGGCATTGTAGGACGCGAAGGCGAGGACGTAGGAGCCGCGCCAATCCTCCATCAGTTCGCCGAGATGGGCCTGGCCGAGCTTGGCGCAGTAGGCGGGGTCGCTGGTCAGGCGGTCGACGTCGAAGGATGTGGCGACCCGGCGGGCGGTGCGCTGGGCGGTAGCCGGCATCATCTGCATCAGGCCGCGGGCGCCGACGCCGGACTGGGCCCGGGGATCGAACTGGCTCTCCTGCCGGGCGATGGCGTAGACCATGGCCCGCTCCACCTGCGGCACCGCCGTGAAGGTCTCGTAGGTCGGGATCCCGATGGTCGGATAGGCGTGGGCGTCGAGCGGCAGGCCGCGCTGCACCGCGAGCTTGCCGACCGCCACCAGGGCGCGGGCGTCCTTCATCTCGGTGGCGAGGTCGCCGAGCGCCTGGATCTCGCGCGGGTCGGTGAGGTCCCGGGCGGCGTCGATGTAGAGCGGCAGCGCCAGGTCCTTCAGGCCGGCCTCGCCGAGCAGGCGCAGGGCCCGGATCGACAGCCGGTCCTCGAACGCCTGCCGCTCAACGCCTTCGAGGTCGGCCGGCGCGCGCAGCGGCAGGCTGGTCTGGCCGAGCCGGGCCCGGGCGACCTGGCCGTAATAGGCGATCGGCTGCAGGGCGGCGCGCTCGTAGAACGTCTTCGCCACGTCGTGCTGGCCGAGGGACTCGGCCGCCCTGCCCTGCCAGTAGGCGGCCCGCGCCAGCGAGACCGGGCTCTCCGCGATGGTCGCCATCCGGGCGAAGTGCTGCGCGGCGCTCGCCGGGTCGCCGGCAAACCGCAGGGCGATCCAGCCGGCGTGGAACTCCGCCTCCAGGCGCTTCTCGGGGGTGCGGGCCGCGTGGCCGCTCGCCACCGTGAAGGCGGTCCTGGAATCGCCGAGGTCGAGGAGCTTGCGGGCCACGATCCGGCGCTCGACCCACCACTCGTCGCCGTCGACCAGCACGTCCGGGTTGCTGGGCGCCGTGGCCAGGATCGCGGCGGCCTCCTCGGGCTTGTCGGCCCGGCGGAAGAACTGCGCCCGGGAGAAGATGTAGGAGGCGTCCCCGCGCAGGGAGGGCGGCACCGCGGCGAGCGCGG
>NZ_VRVD01000338.1:0-5004 GCF_008040015.1 Methylobacterium sp. WL18
CCCCAACACCCCCGACAACCGCCGCACCGCCTCCCGCGCCAGGTCCGGGCTGATGGCGAAGCAGATGCGGACCAGGCCCTCGCCCGCGGGGCCGAAGGCGGTGCCCGGGGCGACGCCGACCTTGGCGTCGCGCAGCAGGCGGAACGCCAGGTCGAGGCTCGGCTCGTCGCCGGCGATCCGGGGCATGAGGTAGAAGGCGCCCTCCGGCGGCGCCACCGTCACGCCGGGCAGGCGCGCCAGCCCCTCCACCAGGATCGTCCGAGCCTCGGCGCAGCGGTCGACCATGGTGCGGATGAAGCCGTCGCCCTCCTCGAGCGCCGCGACGCAGGCGTGCTGGATGAAGGTCGGGATCGAGGTGGTGCTGTACTGGCCGAGCTTGGCGAAGGTCGGCGCCAGGCCCCGGGGGAAGATCACCCAGCCGGCGCGCCAGCCGGTCATCGCCCAGTTCTTCGAGAAGGTGTTGGTGACGATCAGGCGGTCGTCCTCCGTGCAGATCTGCAGGAAGGACGGCGCGATCTGGTTGCCGTAGGTGAAGTGCGCGTAGACCTCGTCCGACAGGATCCACAGGCCGCGCGCGCGGGCGAGGTCGCGCAGGGCCGTCATCTCCGAGAGCGGCATGGTCCAGCCCGTCGGGTTCGAGGGCGAGTTGACCATGATCACCCGGGTGCGCGGCGTCAGCGCCGCCACGATGTCGGCGAGCGGCAGCGTGAAGCGCCCGTCCGGCTGGATCCGGTAGGGCACCGTCACCGGCACGCCGCCGGTGATGCGGACCGCCTCGGCGAGGTTCGGCCAGGCGGGGGACGGGATGATGATCTCGTCGCCCGGCTCCAGAAGCGCCTGCGCGGCCTGCATGATCGCGTTCATGCCGCCGGCCGTGACGGCGAAGCGGTCCGCCGGGACGTCCACCCCCCAGTGCCGGGCGTGGTAGGCGCCGAGCGCCGCCCGCAGGGCCGGCAGGCCCAGCGACGTGGTGTAGCGGGTGTGCCCGGCCTGCATCGCCCGGTGCGTCGCCTCGACGATGAACGGCGGCGTCGGCAGGTCGCCCTCGCCGATCCAGAGCTTGACCACGTCCGGGTCGTCCCGGCCGCGATCCGCCACCAGGCCGATCTGGCTCGTGCCGATGCCGCGGATGCGCTCCGAGAGCGCGGCGGACAGGTCGAGGGGCGTGTCGAGGGCGGCGGCGGCAACGGGTTCGAGCATGGGGCGACGGGTCTCGTGGTGTCCGGGGAGCGGCGCAGGGCGCGGCGCGCGGGTGGGTACCCGACTTGCAAGCGCCCGGCCGTTCTGGGGAATCGCCCCGAGCCTGCCGCGTCCGGCCGCGCGCGTCCAGGGCCGGCGTCGCCGCGATGGCTGTCCTGTCATTATCGACATTTCAGAAATTTCTGAAAATGCTATAAGCCGAGTCGCAGATCCCGAGCCGGGAGACCCGTCGTGCTCGACACCCTCGATCCCCTGATCCTCGCCCGCATCCAGTTCGGCTTCACGGTGGCGTTCCACATCGTGTTCCCGGCCTTCTCGATCGGGCTGGCGAGCTTCCTGGCCGTGCTGGAGGGCCTGTGGCTCGCCACCGGCCGGCAGGTCTTCATGGACCTGTTCAAGTACTGGCTGAAGATCTTCGCCATCGCGTTCGCCATGGGCGTCGTCTCCGGCCTGGTGATGTCCTACCAGTTCGGCACCAACTGGTCGGTCTTCTCCGACAAGACCGGCCCGGTGCTCGGCCCGATGATGGCCTACGAGGTGCTGTCGGCCTTCTTCCTGGAGGCGGGCTTCCTCGGGGTGATGCTGTTCGGCATGCGCAAGGTCGGGCCGCGGCTCCACTTCGCCGCGACCCTGATGGTGGCGTTCGGGACCTTCTTCTCGGCGTTCTGGATCCTGTCGGTGAACTCGTGGATGCAGACGCCGGCCGGCTACGGCACCAACGCCGAGGGCCAGTTCGTGCCGCTGGACTGGTGGGCGATCGTGTTCAACCCGTCCTTCCCGTACCGGCTCGTCCACATGGTGCTGGCGGCCTATCTGACGACCGCGCTGGTGGTCGGCGCGGTGGGCGCCTGGCACCTGCTGCGCGACCGGGCGAACCCGGCGGCCCGGACGATGTTCTCGATGGCGATGTGGATGGCCGCCCTGGTGGCGCCGGCCCAGATCCTCGCCGGCGACGCGCACGGGCTGAACACCCTGGAGCACCAGCCCGCCAAGGTCATGGCCATGGAGGGCCACTTCCAGAGCCATCCGGACGGGGCGCCCCTGGTGCTGTTCGGCCTGCCCGACCAGGAGGCCGGCACGGTCCGCTACGCGGTGGAGATCCCGAAGCTGTCCTCGCTGGTGCTCAAGCACAGCCTGGACGCGCCGCTCGCCGGCCTCGACAGCCTGCCTCGGACGGACTGGCCGCCGGTGCCGATTGTGTTCTGGTCGTTCCGCATCATGGTCGGGCTCGGCATGCTGATGCTGCTGCTCGGGGCCCTGAGCCTGCTCGCGCGCTGGCGCGGGGCGCTCTACCGGTGGCGCCCGCTGCACCGCTTCGCGCTCGCCATGGGCCCGGCCGGCTTCGTGGCGGTGCTGGCCGGCTGGATCACCACCGAGGTCGGGCGCCAGCCCTACACGGTCTACGGCCTGCTGCGGACCGCGCAATCCGCCTCGCCGCTCCACGGCCCGGCGGTGGCCGCCTCGCTCACCGCCTTCGTGGTGATCTATTTTTCCGTCTTCGCCATGGGGGTTCTGTACATCCTGCGCCTGATGGCCCAGCCGCCCCATGCCGGCGAGACCGGGATCGAGCCCGGCGCGCCGATCCGCACCGCGGGCATCACCCCCGCCCCGTCGGTCGATCCCGACCGTCACCTCCAGCCGGCCGAGTGAGGCAGCCATGGTCTACAGCGTCGATCTCACCGTGATCTGGGCGTTCGTGATCGCCTTCGCGGTCTTCGCCTACATCGTCATGGACGGCTTCGATCTCGGCATCGGGATCCTGTTCCCGGCCCTGCGGCCGGGGCCCGAGCGCGACACCGCGATGAACTCGGTCGCCCCGGTCTGGGACGGCAACGAGACCTGGCTGGTGCTGGGCGGCGGCGGGCTGTTCGCGGCCTTCCCGCTGGCCTACGCGGTGATCCTGCCGGCGCTCTACGCGCCGATTATCGCGATGCTGCTCGGGCTGATCTTCCGGGGCGTCGCCTTCGAGTTCCGCTGGCGCGATCCCGGCCACCGGGCGGCCTGGGACGTCGCCTTCACGGGCGGCTCGCTGGTGGCGGCGCTCGCCCAGGGGATCGCGCTCGGCGCGCTGCTGCAGGGCATCGCGGTCGAGGGCCGGGCCTATGCCGGCGGCTGGTGGGACTGGCTGACGCCGTTCAGCCTGCTGGTCGGCGCGAGCCTCGTGATCGCGTACGCGCTCCTCGGGGCGACCTGGCTGGTGATGCGCACGGAGGGGCTGCTCCAGCTCCAGGCCCGCCGCCTGGCCCAGCGCCTGACCATCGCCACCGTGGCGGCGATCGCGCTGGTCAGCGCCGCGACGCCGTTCCTGCAGGGGCGCTACTTCGCGCGCTGGCTGGCGATGCCGAACGTGCTCGTCACCGCGCAGGTGCCGCTGCTCGTGGCGCTGGCCGCCGTCGCCCTGTGGCGGACCCTGCGGGGCGGCGGCGAGCGGGCCCCGTTCCTGATCGCGCTCGGCCTGTTCGCCCTGTCGTTCCTGGGGCTGGGCATCAGCATCTTCCCCGACGTGGTGCCGGGCCGGATCACGATCTGGCAGGCCGCCGCCCCCGCGTCGAGCCAGATGTTCATGCTGGTCGGCGCCTCGGTCCTGATCCCGATCATCCTGATCTACACCGCGTATTCCTACTGGGTGTTCCGCGGCAAGGTCGACGCGCACGGGTATCACTGATGGCGCCCGCGACCCCGCTCCCGCTCTGGAAACGCCTCGCCTGGTTCGTGGGCCTCTGGGCCGGGAGCATCCTCGGCCTCGGGGCCGTGGCGACGCTCCTGCGGTTCTGGCTCAAGAGCTGATAAGCCGGCCCTCACGCCTTGATCGAACGCGCTCGCCTCCGTCGAACCGATCTCCACGTCGGCGGCGCGCGCTCCGAACCCCCGCCTCGAACCCCCGCCTGCTTTGGGGGCTCACCGTCCGACGGATCGCCGCCGTGCACCTGCCCCCCCTGGTCCAGACCTTCGTGCTGCATTTCGGCGAGATGGGCTCGCGCTGGGGCATCAACCGGACCGTGGGGCAGATCTACGCCCTGCTGTTCGTGGCCGAGCGCCCGCTCAACGCCGACGAGATGGTCGAGCGGCTGGGCGTCTCCCGCTCCAACGTCAGCATGGGGCTCAAGGAGCTGCAGGCCTGGAACCTGGTGCGGCTGCTGCACGTGCCCGGCGACCGGCGGGACTATTTCGCCACCCCGGAGGACATCTGGCAGATCGTCCGCACCCTGGTGGAGGAGCGCAAGAAGCGCGAGATCGACCCCACCCTGACCCTGCTGCGCGAGCTTCTGATGCAGGAGGCCGAATCCGAGGTCGAGCGCCACGCGCAAGGCCGGCTCCGGGAGATGCACGACCTCTTCGAGCTCTTCGCCGGCTGGTACGCCGACGTCCGCCGCCTCGACACCGAGCGCCTGGTGCAACTCCTCACCCTCGGCGCCAAGGTGCAGAAGGTGCTGGCCATGAAGGACCGCCTGACCGGCTTGCCCGGCCGCCTCGGCGGGCGGGGCGGCCGTGTGGAGTGAGGGGAGCGTGCCGAGCCGCGACGGAGGATTCCCGCGCGCGGCGAACGGTCCGCCGCCGCGAGGGCACGACAGTCGATACGGGAGCGGCCTCGCGATCCCTCAAGACCGGGCTGTACCGCCGCATATCGAGCTGCCGCGCGCACGCGTGATCCCCGCCGCGCCCCGGGCTGTTCAGAACCTGACCGTGAAGGCGCCCTTCGCGGCGTGGTCCTGGGCGCGGGCGCCGATCTGGCCGGTGTAGGACAGGCCCAGGCTCGCCGCCGGGGTGAGCAGCACCGACAGGCCGGCCTCGGCGACCAGGGCG
>NZ_VRVD01000339.1:0-5000 GCF_008040015.1 Methylobacterium sp. WL18
CGCGGCAGCCGTAAAGGGGCGCGAGCCCGTCAGGAGCAGGCCGTCCGGAGGGGCGGGGTCGCGGCGGATCCGTGCCGCGGCGCGGAGAGGCGGATCGGCAGGTCGGTGAGGCGCAGGGACCGGCGCAGGGTCCTGGACAGCGCATCCACCAGCATGGTCAGGACGGCGGTCGCCACGATCAGCAGCACGGCGACGTCGAGGCGCAGCTCGGAGATCGCGGCGTCGACGTAGAAGCCGAGCGTCGCCACGCCGAGGATGCCGAAGATCGCGCTCTCGCGCAGGATCAGCTCCCAGCGGTACAGCAGGTAGGCGAGGAACTGCCCGTAGAGCCGCGGCACCGTCTCGTAGCTGTAGAGGTTCAGGCCCGTCGGGGCGTCGGCACGGTAGGCGAGGTCGTCGGCGTGGCGCCCCATCAGGTAGCCGACGATGCCCGCGTTGTGGATCGTCAGCGCCAGGATCGCCGGCAGCATCGACGGCCCGAGCAGCTGCAGCAGCACGTAGGCCAGCATGTATTCCGGCGTCGAGCGCACGATCACGAGCAGGACGCGCCCGAAGGGCTGGCCGATCGGCCCCGCGAACCGGCGCGAGGCCAGGGGGAACAGCAGCAGCGCGCCCAGCGCGGTGGCCACCAGCGCGATCTGCGCCAGCACCAGGGTCTGGACGGCGCCGGGCAGGATCTGCTGGGTGAGGATCGGCCGGAACCAGAGCCCGAGCCGGCTCCAGGTCGCCGGGTCGAGGAGCGCGCCGGACCGGAGCGGGCTCGGGACGATGTCGTGCGTCACGAAGCGTTCCAGGCTGGAGAGCCAGTGCGTCGTCCCGACGGTTCGCGGAAGGGCGAGCACGCTGACGATGAGAAGCAGAGGCAGGGTCGAGAGCCGCATCCAGAGACGGCGCGAGCCGATCAGGGCGTAGAACACGAGGAGCAGGGCGCCGGCCTCGGCGTAGCGGCCCTGCCGGAAGGCGGATTCGAGGTAGAAGCCCATGGTCGGCAGGCCGATGAAGCCGAGCACCAGGGTCGAGCGCATGGCGCACTCGAACCGGTAGAGCGTGTAGTGCCGAAAGGCCGCGGCGACATCCGGAAGACGGCCGTACGCGAAGGCCGAGAGGGCGCCGGTCCCCTCGGGCAGAACCCGCAGGGCCGACAGGTCGGCCTCCTCCATGATCTCGGAATAGACTTTGGCGCAGATCCCCGCATAGGGCAGCGCGATGGCGAGGATGCCGGTGAGGGCCGACAGGCCGAACACCTGCATCAGGAGCAGCGCCCAGAACAGCTCGTGCACGGAGCGCAGGCCGGCGCAGACGAGGCGCACGCCCCGGACCCTGGCGAACGGAATGGCCAGGACGAAGCCGGCCCCGGCCCCCGCCGTCACCCCGAGGATCGCGAACGCGACGGTGTACACGACGCTCCAGATGTCCACCGCCAGGAAGTCCGGACGGATCAGGCCGCCGAGCAGGCGCTGGAGGTCGGCCCAGGGATGCAGGCTGCTGACCGCGAGGTCGGCCGCCAGGAGCGCAGCCAGCGCACCCGCCGCGAACCAGCGCGTCACCGCCGCGTAGCCCCAGCCGGGGATCCGGCGCAGGGCGCTCACGGGGCTTGACCGTAGAACGGGGCGAGGGCCGCCTCGTCGAGGTCGCGGGCGGGCGCGTCGAGCACGATGCGCCCGGCATCGAGGACCACGATCCGGTCCGTGTGCGCGAGGGCCAGGGCGATGTCGTGGAGCGCCAGCACCAGGGTCCGGTGGCGCCTGGCCAGCCGCTCCAGGACGAGGCCGCCCTGCGTGCGGTCCAGGGCCGAGACCGGCTCGTCCCCGATCAGGATCGGGCGCCCGTTGTAGAGCGCGCGCGCCACCGAGACGCGCTGCTGCTGCCCCCCCGACAGGGCGCCGGCCTTGGCGTGGAGCTCGCCGGCGAGCCCGATCTCCCCGAGGATGCCTCGGATCTCGGCCAGGTCGGCGCGGGCCGGAAACGCCAGGGTGCGCAGGTTGTGCAGGGTCGAGCACCGGTCGAGCCGGCCCATGTAGACGTTGTGGAAGACCGACAGGGTCCGCACTAGGGCCGCCGCCTGCGGGATCAGCGCGGTGCGGGCGCGCGCCTGGGCGTGGATGAGCCCGAGCAGGGTAGATTTGCCCGCCCCCGAGCGGCCCATCAGGGCGACCCGCTCGCCGGCCCGGATGGTCAGGTCCACCCCGAACAGGACCGGCTTGCCGTCATAGGCCGCCTGGGCGCCCGACAGCACGATCTCCGGCTCGGCTCGGGATGCGGTCACCGCGCTGCGCTCGCGTCAGTCGAGCAAGCCCGTGGATTTCGCCACGCGCTCGATCGGCTCATAGGCGGCGTTGGTCACCGGGATGAACTTCGAGCGGGCGAAGGGCGCCAGGATCGCCGGATCGGTGATGCCGACGAGGGCCGCCTGCAGCCTCTCGGTGAAGCCGGCGCCGTAGATCGCGTCGACATCGCCCCGCACGGTCCACTGGTAGTCGGGAAACGGCGGGCTCTCCCAGATGATGCCGACGGCCGTGTGATCGACCTTGCCGGCCTTGTCGTCGAGGTCCCACACCGAGTAGTCGACCGCCCCGACCTCGAAAGCCCCAGACTGGACGAGCTGGATCGTGCGGGTGTGGTCCCCGGAGAAGCCGACGCGGGAGAACACCTCCTCGGGCGTCTTGCCCGGGAACGCGGCGCGGATGAAATACTCCGGCATCAGGCGACCCGAGGTCGAGGCGCGCGAGCCGAACGTGAACGTCTTGCCGGCGACCGCCTTCGGGAAGTCGGCCGACTTCGCCAGGCCGGTCTTCGTGTTGGCGATGAGGTAGGTCTTGAACGCCGCGTCCTCGGCGCCTTGCGCGATCGCCTGCGCACCGGGCGAGGCCTTGCGCGCCTGCACCCCGGTGAAGCCTCCGAACCACGCGAGCTGAACCTGGCCGTTGGTGAAGGCCGTCACCGCCGCCGGGTAGTTCTTCACGGGGATGTACGTCACGGGCACGCCGAGCTTGCCCTCGAGATAGCGCGCGACCTTGCCGAAGCGCTCCACGAGGCGGCTCTCGTCCTGGTCGGGAATGCCGGTGAAGACGAAGGCCGGTTTCGCGCGCTCCTGCGCGACGGCGCCGCCGGATGCCGCGAGCCATCCCAGTCCCGCCAGCAACGCCCCGTTCAACGTCCGTCTCAGCATCGCCGTCCCCACCCGTGTTCCGACACTCTAACACCCTCAAGCGGAGGCCGATGTCCAATCAATTGACGGCTCATGCGGGCGTTAGATCACCGAATCGAACGCCCATTCTGTCGAGGATGGATCTTGCGGGACGATGCCGTGTGCGTACGGGCCGGACGGAGGCGGCGCACGCTGCGGTCCTGCACCGATCCGGGCGGGCCGGGTGGCGGGTGCGACGCGCCCGCACCGTGCCATCCTGACGGCCGTCTGTACCGGATCCCCGCCTTTGTCTGCTAGGACCCGTGGTTAACCCTCCGTTGTCACAGCGCGCGATGCCACAGGATTCAGCCATGGATACGCCTCCGCCGGTCCGCCTCACCAGCCTCGCCCATGGCGGAGGCTGCGGCTGCAAGCTCGACCCGGCGGTGCTGCGCACGCTGCTGGCCGACCAGCCGGTGGCCGGTCCGTTCGAGCGCCTGCTCGTCGGCAACGAGACGGCCGACGACGCGGCGGTCTGGGCGCTGGATGACGGGACCTGCCTCATCGCCACGACCGACTTCTTCACGCCGATGGTGGACGATCCCCACGATTTCGGTCGGATCGCCGCCACCAACGCGATCTCCGACGTCTACGCCATGGGCGGCAAGCCGATCCTCGCGCTCGCCATCCTGGGCATGCCGGTGGGCAAGATCGCCCCCGAGGTCGTCGCCCGGATCCTGAAGGGCGGGGCCGCCACCTGCGCCGAGGCGGGCATCCCGATCGCGGGCGGCCACTCGATCGATACCCCGGAGCCGATCTACGGCCTGGCGGTGATCGGATTGTGCGACCGTACCCGCATCCGGCGCAACGCCGACGCGCGCGCCGGCGACGTGGCCATCCTGACCAAGCCGCTCGGCGTCGGCATCTACTCCGCCGCGATCAAGCGCGAGGCCCTCGACGCCGCGGGCTATGCCGACTTCGTCGCCACCACGACGCGTCTCAACAGGGTCGGGGCGGATCTGGCGGGCGATGCGGAGGTCCACGCCATCACCGACATCACCGGTTTCGGCCTCCTCGGGCACGGGCTCGAACTCGCCCGCGGCGCCGGCCTGACCTTCGTCGTCGCGGGCGGCGCGATCCCGCTGCTGCCCAGGGCCGAAGCGCTGGCGCGGGACGGCTTCGTCACCGGGGCATCGCACCGCAACTGGGCGAGTTTCGGCGGCCAGGTCACCCTGCCCGCGGACCTGCCGGACTGGCGCCGCCACATCCTCACCGATCCCCAGACCTCGGGCGGCCTCCTCGTGACCTGCTCGCCCGGTCGTGCCGAGGCGATCCTGGCCCAGGTCCGCGCCGCGGGCTTCGCGCAGGCCGCCATCGTCGGGCGGTTCGAGGCCGGCCCCCCCGGCATCCGCGTCGAAGCCTGACGGCGCACGGGGCGGCCTCGGCCTTGTCTGGGCCGCCTGCACCGAACCGGGATCCAGTGCGGCGGCGAGCGTCCTAAAGCGCCACCGTGCGGAAGCCGGCGAACACGTCGCGGCGCTCCGGGCCGAAGAAGTTGCGATAGCCGGTGTCGACCATGCGCGAGCGGGTCGCCCAGGCGCCGCCGCGCAGGACCTTGCGCGTTCCGAAGGCGGGTTCCGAATACGCCTTGTAGGCGTCGGGCGCGAAGCCGGGAAAGGGCAGGAAGGGGCTCGCGGTCCATTCCCAGACGTTGCCGAGCATCTGCCGGCAGCCCCAGGCGCTGTCGCCCGCGGGGTAGGCGGCGACGTCGACGCAGCCGAGATGGCCGCCGTCGAGATTGGCGCGGTCGGCCGTGGGCGGGGCATCGCCCCAGGGATAGCCGCGCTCGGTGGCACCAAGCGCGGCTATCCCT
>NZ_VRVD01000033.1:0-19882 GCF_008040015.1 Methylobacterium sp. WL18
CGCCTCGCGCCGCGCCACGACGGCCGCCTTCAGGGTCTCGAAATCCAGGCGGAACAGGTCGGCGGGCTGGCGCACCAGCCCGGCCTCGAACAGCACCTCGATATAGGTCTCGCCGAAGCCCTCGATGTCGAAACCGTTGCGCGAGACGAAGTGCTTCAGCCGCTCCACCCCCTGCGCCGGGCAGATCAGGCCGCCGGTGCAGCGCCGGATCGCGTCGGGGCGGCCGGTGCGCGGGTTGACCGCCCGCACGGCGCGGCTGCCGCAGGCCGGGCAGGTCTCCGGGAAGACGTAGGGCTGCGAATCCGCAGGGCGCTTGGCGAGGTCGACATCCATGACTTTTGGAATGACGTCGCCGGCTCGCACCACCGTGACGGTGTCGCCGACGCGGATGTCCCGGCCGTCGCGGATCGGTTCTCCGTCGCCGCCGACGCCCTTCACGTAGCCCTCGTTGTGGAGCGTCGCGTTGGAGACGACCACGCCGCCCACCGTCACGGGCCGCAGCTTCGCGAGGGGGTTGAGCGAGCCGGTGCGGCCGACATTGATGACGATGTCCTCCACCACCGTCGTCGCTTCCTGGGCGGCGAACTTATGCGCGAGCGCCCAGCGCGGCGAGCGGGAGACGAAGCCGAGCCGCTTCTGCAGCGCCAAGTCGTCCACCTTGTAGACGACGCCGTCGATGTCGTAGCCGAGCCCCGCCCGGTCCGCTTCGATCCGGCGGTAGTGACCGAGCATCGATTCGATGTCTGTGAAGGTCCGTGTGAGCGGGTTCACCGGCAGGCCCCAGTCGGCGAAGCGCTGCAGGGTGCCCGATTGCGTCTCGGCGATCGGCGCCGAGAGCTCACCCCAGGCATAGGCGAAGAACTTCAGCGGCCGGGAGGCGGTGATTCCGGGATCGAGCTGGCGCAGGCTGCCGGCGGCGGCGTTGCGCGGGTTGGCGAAGAGCGGCTTGCCGGCCGCCTCTTGGCGCGCGTTGATCGCGGCGAAATCGGCGTGGGACAGGTAGACCTCCCCACGGATCTCGCAGATCTCCGGCCATCCGGTCCCGGCGAGCGTCGCGGGTATGTCGTGGACGGTACGGGCGTTGGCAGTGACGTTCTCGCCGACCTCGCCGTCGCCGCGGGTCGCCGCCGTCTCCAACTGGCCGTTCACGTAGCGCAGCGACAGCGACAGGCCGTCGATCTTCGGCTCGGCCGTGAAGGCGAGGGGCGCGTCCTCGGACCAGCCCAGGAAGCGCCGGACCCGGGCCACGAACTCCGCGACTTCCTCCGCGTCGAAGGCGTTGCCCAGCGACAGCATCGGTACGGCGTGCCGCACCTTGGCGAACTTCTCGGACGGCTTGGCGCCGACCGTGGTGCTGGCCGCCCCGGTCCCGGCGAGATCGGGAAACCGGGTCTCGATCGCCTCCAGCCTGCGGCGCAGGCGGTCGTATTCCGCGTCCGAGATCTCCGGCGCGTCCTCCTGGTGGTAGAGCCGGTCGGCCTCCTGGATCGCGTCCGAGAGCCGCGCGTGCTCGGTGCGCGCCTCCTCGGTTGTCAGGTCGAGGTCGGGCGTGTCGGGCTTCGCAGCTGGCATGCCGGCGTTCTAGCGCATCGCGGGCCCGGGGGGAGTCGCCCGTCCTGAGACATCCCCGATTTCCCTCAACCGCCCGGTGCGAGCAGATCGCCGCGGCCGACCAGGAGGGCCGCGCCCAGGAACACGACGGCGACCAGGATCGCCACGGCGGATAGCGGCATCACCGGGGCGAGCCATCCGGCCGAAGCCGTCCCAGCGACCGAGCCGAGATTCATCGCCGCCATGTAGACCTCGAACTGCGTCGCCGCGCCGGCGCGCCCGCGGCTGGCCTGGAGCAGGGCGGGCATCAGCGCGACGATCAGGAGGCCCGGCAGGGCGTTGGTCAGGGCCAGGATGAGCGGCGCCGCGGGGCCGAGAAGGCCCGCACCGATCAGCACCGCCGCCAGCACGAAGGTGGCCGCGCTCGCCAGCAGCAGGAGCCTCAGCGGCCGCACCGGCCCGACCCGATCGGACCACAGGCCGATGGCGAACGCGCCCGCGGTGCCGCTCACGAGCGCCAGGCCCGCCTGGAGTTGGGACAGAACCGCGGGTTCCCAGCCGCGGCCCTGGAGCAGGTGGACCGAGAAGGGCAGCTCGAACAGCCCGAGGGCGCCGTCGAGGCCGAAGCACAGGGCCAGCAGTTGCAGAGCCCGCCTCCTGCGCAGGGCCACGCCGAGGCGGCGGAGGAAGCGCAGGAACGGGACCCGTCGGGGAGCCGGCCCGCGCCGGTCGAGCGACAGCAACGCGTCGGCGGGTGCTTCTCGCACGAGCAGCATCGGCAGGCTCGCCATCAGACCGGCGCCGAGCAGCAGGGACAGGCTGACGGTCAACCCGTAGGTGGCGAGCGTCCAGCCCAGGATCGCCGCGCTGAGGCTCGTCCCGACGACGAAGCCCGCGCGGGTGCAGGCGCTGACCCGGCCGAGCTCCGCCGCGGGAACGTGGTCCATGATCATCCGGTCGCACGCGGTATCCAGCAGCGAAGCGAACAGGCTGTGGACCAGGAAGGCGAGGCCGAGCAGGCCCACCTGTTCCGCGTCGAGCAGCAGCATCAGGGCGAGAGCCGCGTGGCATCCGAGAAGCGCGGCGACCGCGAAGGGCCGGCGCCGGCCCATGCGCAGGTCTCCGGACCGGTCGACGAGCGGCCCCCACAGGATCGGCTGGAGCGTCCAGGGCAGCCCCGCCAGGGCAAAATGGACCCCGACCTCGGTTGCCGACACCCCGTGCGCCGTGAGGTGGTTGGCCAGGGCGGTGAGGGAAAAGCCGGCGATCAGGCCCTGATAGAGGTAGGTCGCGAAGAAGACGCCGTAGCGTGCGCGCCGCCCGGCGAGGCTCGGCAACGCCGCTCCTCTCGGCGCGGACCGAACGCTCAAGTCTCCCTGCACTTGCCAGCCCGGTGCCGCACGACGATGCTCCTCCCCCCGCCGCCACCGGATCGAACCCGTGCCGCCTCACCCTGAACTTCGTACGTCGTACGCGCGGACGCCGCGAGGGGTCGCGTGAGCGCGGCCGAGATCTGGGTGGTCGATCTCGCTTTGTCGCCTGGCCAGCTCGAGCGTTGCGCATCTGTCCTCAATGCCCAGGAGCGCGACCGCGCCGCGCGCTTCATGCGGGCGGCCGACCGCGTCCGCTTCCAGGCGAGCCACGCGGCTCTGCGGTTGATTCTCGGAGACGCGCTGGGCCTCGCACCGGGCGAGATCCGCATGGAGGCCGGCGGGGCCGGCAAGCCGCGCCTGACCGGCCCAGTGCAAGGCGCCTTCGACTTCAACCTGTCCCATTCCGGCGAACGCGCGGTCGTCGGCTTGGCGCGCGGCGTGGCCATCGGCGTCGATGTCGAGGCGATCCGGCCGATCCCGGATGCGCTGCGCATCGCGCGCGGGCATTTCGCGGCGGATGAGGCCGCAGCCCTCGCCGTCCACGCCCCCGAGACGGTCGAGGCCGCCTTCTTCGGCCTGTGGACGCGCAAGGAGGCCGTGGTGAAGGCGTTGGGCACCGGCCTGTCGATGCCCCTCGACCGTTTCAGCGTCAGCGTGCCGCCCGCCCGCCCAAGGCTTCTCCGCATGGCGCAGGCCGGCGACTGGACCCTCGCGGAGATCGATTGCGGTCTCGGATATGCCGCCACGGCCGCTTTGCGCGACGCGGCGTTCGAGATCGCGGTTCGGCATCCGGTGGGCGATTGGACGACCCGTCTGCGCTGAGCGCCCAAAACCGCCCTTGCGGTACGGGAAAGGCGCAGCTATAAGCCCGCTGCCGGCAGTTGCGGAGACGCAAGCCGGCCTTCGGAGTGTAGCGCAGTCTGGTAGCGCACCACGTTCGGGACGTGGGGGTCGCAGGTTCAAATCCTGCCACTCCGACCAAGCTCCTTCTTGGGGCTGACGGTCTTCCCGCTTTCTTCTGATAGGTTCCGGCGGCTTCGGTCAGGCACCTGCAGGCCGGGTGCTGCCATCCGCCATCGCGGCTCGGTTTCTGCGATCCCGCACGCGGTACGGACCGCTAATCTGCGCGACGGCTCGGTCCGAAGCGGGTATGCGCCCTGCCTATGGCCTCGGAAACATCAGCCGGTCCCATCCCCGTTGCCGCCGCGTCGTCCGCGTGGGCATCCTGGTCGCGAGTATTCCTGATCGGCGCTGCGCTCGTCGGGCTCTGCGTGGTTGGCGGCATCGCGGCCCTGGACCCCTACGGCCTGCGGGCGGCCCCCGGCCATCCGCCGGGTCCGATCATGGATACGAACCAGCGGCTGTCCTATCCACAGATCGCCCGCGGGGGCGCCTTCGACGCCGCGGTGTTCGGCACCTCGACAGCGCGGCTGCTGAACCCGGGCGCTCTCGACGCGGCCTTCGCGGCGCGCTTCGCCAACCTTGCGGTCAACGCCGCGACGCCGGATGAGCAGATGCGGCTAGCCGCGCTGTTCGTGGCCAACCGGCCGGTAAAGGCGATCCTGTTCGGGCTCGACGCGACCTGGTGCGCGGCCGATCCGCCGGCCCGCAGCGCCAACGCCTTTCCGGACTGGCTCTACGAGGCCGGCACACCCTGGGGCGTGCTGCGGCAGGTCAGCCTCCGCTCACTTACGATCGCTGCGCAGACCGGATTGGCGCGCCTCGGCCTCGTGCAGCCGCGGCTGAAGGCCGACGGCTATGCGGTCTTCACGCCGCCCGAGGCGCTCTACGATCCCGAGCGCGCCCGCACCCATATCCGCGCCGGCGCGCGCGATCCTGCGACGCCGGCAGATCCGCCGGATGCGCCGATGCCGGCCCTGGCGCGGCTCGATGCGCTGCTCGGGCAGTTGCCCGACGCCGCGACGAAGGTCGTCGCCTTCATGCCGGTCCACGCGGTCGCGCAGGGGGCGCCCGGTACGCCGGCCGGTCGCCGGGAGGCGGCCTGCAAGGCGCGCGTCGCGGAGATCGGTGCCCGGCACGGCGCCGTGGTGGTGGATTTCCGGC
This sequence comes from Methylobacterium sp. WL18, assembly GCF_008040015.1. NCBI lineage: Bacteria > Pseudomonadati > Pseudomonadota > Alphaproteobacteria > Hyphomicrobiales > Methylobacteriaceae > Methylobacterium > Methylobacterium sp. WL18. The sequence continues at coordinate 4,989 of NZ_VRVD01000033.1, forward strand.
GTCCCTCGTCGATCACCACGCGGGACGACAATTACTGGGATGCGCTGCACTACCGCCTGCCGGTGGCGGCGCGGATCGTAGCGGGCCTGAAGGCCGCCGTCCGCTTCGGGGCCGACGACCCGGACGGCACCTACCGCATTCTGGCGCATCCGTGAGGCGGATCCTCATCCGGCGGCGGCGCGTTCGGCCCGTGCCCAGCCCTCACGGGTGGCGGCGCAGTAATCGGTGAACCGCCCCTCGCGGATCGCAGCCCGAGCGCCCGCCATCAGGTCCTGGTAGTAGGCGAGGTTGTTCCAAGTGAGCAGCATCATCCCCAGGATCTCGTTCGACCGGACGAGATGGTGGAGATAGGCACGGGAATAGTCGCGCGCCGCCGGGCAGGTCGAGGTCTCGTCCAGCGGTGCCGTATCCTCGGCGTGGCGGGCGTTGCGCAGGTTGACCCGGCCGTTGCGGGTATAGGCCAGGCCGTGCCGGCCGGCGCGGGTCGGCATCACGCAATCGAACATGTCGATGCCCCGGGCCACCGCCCCGAGGATGTCGTCCGGCGTGCCCACGCCCATCAGATAGCGTGGCTTCCCTTCCGGCAGGTGCGGCTCCACGGTCTCGATCATGGCGAACATCACCGCCTGCGGCTCGCCCACCGCGAGGCCGCCGACCGCGTAGCCCTTCAGGTCGAGGTCGGTGAGGGCGCGGGCGCTCTCGACGCGGAGCGCCGGGACGTCGCCGCCCTGCACGATGCCGAACATCGCCTTGCCGGGCTGCTCGCCGAACGCCACCCGGCAGCGCTCGGCCCAGCGCAGCGAGAGGTGCATGGCCTTCTCGATCGCCGCGTGCTCCGCCGGCAGGCGCACGCACTCGTCGAGCTGCATCTGGATGTCGGAGCCGAGCAGGCCCTGGATCTCGATGGAGCGTTCCGGGCTCATGTGGTGCGCGGTGCCGTCGATATGCGAGCGGAAGGTCACCCCCTGCTCGTCGATCTTCCGCAGGGCCGAGAGCGACATCACCTGGAAGCCGCCGGAATCGGTCAGGATCGGCCGGTCCCAGTTCATGAATTTGTGCAGGCCGCCGAGCCGCGCCATCCGCTCCGGGCCGGGACGGAGCATCAGGTGATAGGTGTTACCCAGGACCACGTCGGCACCCAGTTCCCGCACCTGCCCCGGATACATCGCCTTCACGGTCGCGGCGGTGCCCACCGGCATGAAGGCCGGGGTGCGAATGTTTCCGCGCGGCGTCGCGATTTCGCCGGTCCGGGCGGTGCCGTCCTGCCCGTGCAGGGTGAAGCCGAAGGGCGCCGGCTCGGTCATGGCAGGAACGGTCATGAGATGTCCGCGCGCGGGCCCGGGAACAGCAGGCTGGCGTCGCCGTAGGAGTAGAAGCGGTAGCCGCTCCGGATCGCGTGCGCGTAGGCCGCCCGCATCGTGTCGAGGCCGGAAAACGCCGAGACCAGCATGAACAGGGTCGAGCGCGGCAGGTGGAAGTTCGTCACCAGGGCGTCGACCGCTCGGAAGCGGTAGCCCGGCGTGATGAAGATGTCGGTCGGCCCCGAGAAGGCCGAGAGCGTGCCGTCGGGGCTCGCGGCGCTCTCGAGGAGGCGCAGCGCCGTCGTGCCCACCGCGACGATCCGGCAGCCCGCGGCCCGGACGGCGTTGAGGGCGCCGGCCGTGTCGGCGTCGAGGATGCCGATCTCGGCATGCATCCGGTGGCCGTCGGTGTCGTCCGCCTTGACCGGCAGGAACGTCCCGGCGCCGACATGCAGGGTGACGTGGTGCCGCCGCAGGCCGGCCGCATCGAGGTCCGCCAGCAGCGCGTCGGAGAAGTGCAGCCCGGCCGTGGGCGCCGCCACGGCACCGGGATGGCGCGCGTAGACGGTCTGGTAGTCGGTGGCGTCGCGGGCGTCGGTGGGACGCTTGCCGGCGATGTATGGCGGCAGGGGTAGCGCCCCTTCCTGGGCGATCGCCGCGTCGAGTTCGGCGCCGCCGCGGTCGAAATCCAGCACGATCTCGCCGCCCTCTGCCTTCCCGGCGACGATGGCCTGGAGCGCGCCGAACTGGATCGCGTCCCCGGGGGTCAATCGCTTGGCCGGGCGGGCGAAGGCGCGCCAGCGCGCGGGCGCCTCCCGAAGATGCAGCATCACCTCCGTGCGCTGGCCGGGCGCCCCCGGGCGCGTGCGCACGCCGTTGAGCCGCGCCGGGATGACCCGCGTGTCGTTGAAGACCAGGGCATCGCCGGAGCGCAGCGCCGCCGGCAGGTCGCGCACCGTGCGGTCCGCCAAATCCTCGCCGGGGTGCACGACCAAGAGCCGCCCGCCGTCGCGCGGCTCGGCCGGGCGCAGGGCGATGCTGCTCTCCGGCAGGTCGAAATCGAACAGGTCCACGCGCATCGCCGGCTGCCTGCACCGAACCGGGCGCCGTTTCAACCTCGGAACCGGTTCGCCGCGCCGCCGGTTCACGCCTCACCGTAGACGGAGACGCTCGAACGATGCCCTGGTACGCCGTGCGCCCCCGTGATGCCGCCGACCCGCGTTGGCCGCTGCCCGGCACCGAACAGATCGTGCTCAAGGCCGACGATCCCGATCAGGCGCGGTCGAAGTTCGAGGAGGCCTATCCGAGCGAGCCCTTCGGAAGCCCGACCGTCCCGGTGCCGAATTCCGGGACTGGGAGCTTCCACGGCGACGCCGACGCGCTGATCGTGGCCGAGACCGGCGAGCCGCCAGCGCCGCGGGACTGAACGTCATGGTCCGGATCAGCCGTCCCGCCCGCGTAACCCTCGACGGCCAACTCGTCGGGTACTGGGACCGCGAAGCCGCGCGTCTCGACACCATGGCCGCCTCCGCACGCTTCGCGTGGCAGCGGCGGCGTCTGCTGCGCAAGGCGACGGAGGCACGGGCCAAGGCCGAGCGGAGCCGCCAGCGCGAGGCGGCCCGCAGCCCAGCTCCCGAACCGCCCGAGGCATAGCCGCAGCTAAGACTCTTTCGGCAGCGTCGAAGCTTTGCCGTGGCCTGAGGCAAGCTGCATCCCGTATGGGCACGTCGACTCGTGATCGGCGCATCCCATGGACCGGACCCAGAAAGCAGCCCTTCTCAGCGCAGGCATCGGCCTCGTGGTAACTGGGCTGAAGTTCTACGCAGCCTGGCTTACCGGCAGCCTGGCGCTGTACTCCGACGCGCTCGAGAGCATCATCAATGTGGTGGCAGCGATCGGCGCCTTCGTAGCCCTGCGGGTCGCCGCGCGTCCGGCCGACGCCGAGCATCCCTACGGCCACCACAAGGCGGAGTTCTTCTCCGCGGTGATCGAGGGCGCGCTCATCGTGGTGGCCGCCGTCCTGATCCTGCGGGAGGCGTATTTCGGCCTGCTCGCCCCGAAACCCCTGGACGCGCCGGCCGTGGGCCTCGCGATCAATCTCGGGGCGGGCGCCATCAATGCCGCCTGGGCCTGGGCGCTGATGCGCTGGGGCCGCGCCTGGCGCTCGCCGGCGCTGATCGCGGATGCACGCCACGTCTTCGCCGATGTGGTGACCTCCTGCGGCGTACTCGCGGGCGTCGCTGCGGTCTGGGTGACCGGCTACCCGGCCCTCGACCCGGCGGTGGCCGGACTCGTGGCACTCAACATCCTGTGGTCCGGCTTCCGGATGGTGCGCGAATCGGTCGACGGCCTGATGGATCGGGCCGCCTCGCCCGACATGGTCTGCGAGATCCGCTCGCTGATCTCGCTGCATGGGGAGGGCGCCCTCGAAGCCCACGACGTCCGCACCCGGTCGGCCGGACAGGCGACCTTCATCGACTTCCACCTCGTGGTTCCGGGCAGCATGACGGTCGAAGCCTCGCACGCCATCTGCGACCGGCTGGAGAGCGCCTTGGAAACTACGATTCCGGGGGCGGTCGTGACCATCCACGTTGAGCCGGGTGAGGAAGCCAAGGCCCGGGGCCTTCCGGTTCTCTAGGAGCACCCCAGCCCAACGCCAGGGCATCGAGCGCGGCCAGAAACGTCGCCCGCGGTATCACCCGGGGACGACGCTTCATCCGGTCCGGCAGCCCGGCCGCCGGAACCTGCGTCAGCTCCAGGCGTGGAAGGGCGGCGCGACACCGTTCAAGGCGTGATTGCCGATGATCGCGACCTTCCAGCGCACCGGATCGTGCAGGGTATGGGTCCGGGCATTGCGCCAGTGGCGGTCGAGATTCTCCGCTGCCAGCGTCGAGCGGGTGCCGGAGAGCTCGAAGAGCTTGTTGGAGGCGGCCAGCGCGACCTCGGTGGTGAGCACCTTCGCCTCCGCCACGGCGAGCTGGGCGGCGGCGACGCGCTCCGCGTCCGGCTGTGCGACCGCGGCGTCGAGGGCCAGTCCGGCCCGGTCGAGCAGGGCTTCGGCCGCGTGCTGGCGGATCGTGAGGTCGCCGACCGCCTGGATCGTGTAGGGGTCGTCGGCGGCCCGCTCCTGCCCGCTGTCGATCCAGGGGCGCGCCTTCTCGCGCACGAACGCGATCGTGTCGTCCAGGGCCTCGCGGCCGATGCCGGCATCGACCGCCGCCTGGATGATCTGGAAAATGGCGCCGTCCGCCCGGGGCGCCTCGTAGCCCTTCCAGGCCGGGACCAGGTGGGTCTTCTCAACCCGGACGTTCTCGATGAGCACCGTGCCGCTCGCCGTGCCGCGCTGGCCGAAGCTGGACCAGTCGTCGATCACCGTCAGTCCCGGCGCGTTCCGCTCGGCGATGGCGTACCAGGCCCGCCCCTCGGCATCGAGGGCGACGATCGGCACCAGGTGCGCGAGCAATGCCCCGGTCGCGTAGAACTTCTGGCCGCGCACGATCACGTGGTCGCCGTGATCGGTGAACCGCGTCTCGAAATCCGCGGCCCGCTTGGTCCCACGTTCGGAGAACGCGTTGCCGAACCGGGTGCCGCGCAGGACTTCCCCGAACAGCAGCCGCTTCTGCGCCTCGTCCGAGACTGTGCGGATCGACGCCACGATACCGAGGTGGTTCTGCGAGATCTGGCCGATCGCCGGATCGGCCGCCGAAATGATCGCGACGACCTGCGCCAGGGTCTTGTAGGACACCTCCGGGCCGCCGTAGGCCCTCGGGACGTTGATCGACCACAACCCGCTTTGGGAGAAGGCATCGAGCTCCGCCAGGGGCCGCGTGTGGTTCCGGTCGCGTTCGGAGGCGCCGCGTCGGAACTCCGCGGCGAGGTTCCGGGCGACCGCCAGCGCCTCCGCGTCGTCACGGATCACATGGGCGGGGGAGGGCGGCTTGGCCGGCCCCGGGACGCCCTGGCGCGGCTGGGTTTCGAGCGCGCGCGCATCGACGGCGATGTTCATGATGGCTCACTCCGAACGGGACGGGGATCTCTCGGGCGGACGGCCATCAGGCCGCCTCGGCGCGCGTCTCGCGGGCAGCTTCGAGCGCGCGGACCCTGGGAATCACATGCGCGCCGAAATACGCGACCTCCTCCTGGAAATGCAGGAAGGCCAGCAGGGCCAGGTCGGCGCCTGCATCCTTCAACGCCAGGATCCGCTCGGCGATCTGGTCCGGTGTGCCGATCAGGTTGGTCTTGAAGCCGTCGTTGTACTGGACGAGGTCGTTGAAATCCGACTTGGCCCAGTTGCCTTCGCCCTCGGGCGAGGCCTTGCCGGCATTCTTCACCTCGTGGCCGAACGCCTTCACGGCGTCCGGATCGGCCTGGTCGATGATCTCCTGGAGGACGGCGCGGGCCTCCTCTTCGGTATCGCGGGCGATCACGAAGGCGTTCACGCCGATGCGCGGGTTGTTGCCGCTCTGGGCTGCCTTCGCGCGGACATCGTCGACCTGAGCGCGGATGTTCTCGGGCGTGTTGCCGTTGGTGAAGTACCAGTCCGAGACGCGGGCCGCCATGTCGCGCGCCGCCCGGGACGAACCGCCCTGGAAGATCTCAGGCAGCGGGTCGGCCGGCTTCGGCTTCAGCGTGTAGTCCGTGTAGCGGTAGAAATCTCCCCGGAAGGTGAAGTTGTCCTGGGTCCAGATCCCCCGGAGGCTGCGGATGAACTCTTCCGAACGCCGGTAGCGCTCGTCGTGGTCGAGCCAGGGCTCGCCGATCGCGCGGAACTCGCCCGAGAACCAGCCCGACACGATGTTGACGGCGATCCGGCCGCCGCTGAGCTGCGAGATGGTGGCGATCTGCTTGGCCGCGAGCGTCGGATGCCACGGGCCGGGCAGCAGCGCGGCGATGACCTTGATCTTCGAGGTGGCGGCCAGCAGGGCGTGGCTGAACGCCACCGATTCGTGCTGATACTCGGCTCCGTAGCCCGCCGTGAAGCGGATCTGGGTCAGGGCGTAATCGAAGCCGGCTTCCTCCGCGATCTGCGCCAAGCGTCGGTTGTAGTCGGCGTCCCAGCTCGTGCGCTGCGGGATCTTGCTGATCACCAGCCCGCCCGAGACGTTGGGCACCCAATAGGCGAAGCGGATCGGATCAGGCGGCGTGTCTTTGAAACGGTCGGTCATGGCGCGCTACCTCTGTCGCGCGGGGACGTTGCCCCGCGGCGTCTTCGAAGGGTCGCGACAAACTGAATACAAGATGCAGGATTGCGCGACCGTTAAGGAACACGCAAAGTATTCCGCCCTGAAGCGGCCGGGTCAAAGGAACGCGATGCCGTTTTAGACCCTCGTCACGCGGCATTCTTCTGCGCCGAATTTGTCAGGCGGCGGGATTATTCTCACGCCGTGCTGGCGACGTCCGAATCGTGCAGGCGACGATAGGCGAACACGCCGAACACACCGATCAGGCAGAGCGCCAGCGCGAACCACGTGAAGGCGTATTGCAGGTGGTTGTTCGGCAGATCGACCTTCAGCTGGCCGCCCCGTGGCCACGTGGTCTGGCCCGGCACCGCGTCAGCCTCGATCAGGTAGGGCGCCGGGTCGGCGACGCCGCGCGCGGCAGCGATGCCGGCGACGTCGCGGGTGAACCATTCGCCCCGCGCCGGGTCCGCTTCCGGCACGAACATCCCGCGCGCCTCGCTGGCCCGGAGGATCCCGGTCACGGTGATCGGACCCTCGATCAGGCCGTCCCGCCGGTCGGCCTGGGCCTTCAACTCCGTGGGCACGAAGCCGCGGTTGATCAGGACGACACCGCCTTCCGCCCGCTGGAACGGCGTGATCACGTAATAACCCTGGAGCGCCCGGCCCGGCGTCTCGCCGGCCGCAAGTCCGTGGACGAGCGCCTCGCGATCGTTGGCGAACCGGCCGGAGACCCGCACGTGGCGGAACTCGTCCCGGCCGGGATCCCAGGCGTCGGGTGCCGGGGGCGCCACCGGTTCCGCTTTCGTCTGCCGGACGATGCGGGCGATCAGCTCTTCCTTCCAGGTCTTGCGCTCGATCTGCCAGATCCCGAGACCCAGCAGGATCGCCAGCGCGATCAGGGAGGCGAGACCGGGCGCGACGAGGTCGCGCCAGGCGGCCGAACGCGGGACGGTGCGGCTCACTGCTCGAAGCGTCCTTGCTCGGCCTTGTTGCTGTACTGGAGGGCGATCAGCATGCCCTTGAGCGGCCGGACCAGGATCAGGCTGAGACCGATCGACAGGCTGCCGGCCACCAGCGCGTGGACCCAGATCGGCGGCTCGTAGGTGATCTCCATCCACAGGGCCAGGCCGACCACCAGAAGGCCGACGATCGACATCACGAAGAAGGCCGGCCCGTCGGCCGAATCGAAGCCCGTGTAGTCGAGCCCGCAGGATTCGCAGGAGGGCCGCAGGGTCAGGTAGCCCTTGAACAGGTGGCCTTCGCCGCAGCGGGGGCACCGGCCGCGGAGGCCCGTGGGGACCGGTGGCGGCTGCGGATAGGTTCGTTGGTCCACGTGATCACTCCAGACCGGCCCGGGCGGCCGCATGCGCGCCGCCTCGCAACCATTCCCTCGATATGGGGATCACGCCGAGTCGCACACGAAAAAGGGCGGCCTGAGCCGCCCTTTCACAGACCCGCCATGCGGTGACGGGGTAGCTGCTCTCAGTGCGCGGCGCCGTGGAAGATGCCCGAGCCCCAAACGTAGATCGCGGCGAACAGGAACAGCCACACGACATCGACGAAGTGCCAGTACCAGGCGGCGAACTCGAAGCCGAGGTGCTGGCGCGGCGTGAACTGGCCCGCGTACGTCCGGTACAGGCATACGGCCAGGAAGATCGTGCCGATGATGACGTGGAAGCCGTGGAAGCCGGTCGCCATGTAGAACGTCGACGAGTAGATGCTGCCCGAGAAGCCGAACTCGGCGTGGCTGTACTCGTAGGCCTGGCAGGCCGTGAACAGGACGCCCAGGACGATCGTCAGCCACAGGCCGTACTTGAGACCCTTACGGTCTCCATGCAGGAGGGCATGGTGGGCCCAGGTGACGGTCGTGCCCGAGGTCAGCAGGATCAGGGTGTTCAGCAGCGGCAGGTGCCACGGATCGAACGCCTCGATGCCCTTCGGCGGCCAGACGCCACCCGTGAACTCGACCCGGGAGGCCTGGATCGGGTCGGCGGTGTAGAGGGCCGCCTCGAAGTAGGCCCAGAACCACGCGACGAAGAACATCACCTCGGAGGCGATGAACATCATCATGCCGTAACGGTGATGGAGCTGGACCACGCGGGTGTGATCGCCGGAATTGGCCTCGTGCACCACGTCCTTCCACCAGGCGAACATGGTGTAGAGCACGCCGAAGGTGCCGGCCCCGAAGATGTACGGCCCCGGGGTGAGGGTGCCGATCTGGAGGCTCTTCATCCAGAACACGGCGCCGAATGCCATCAGGAAGCCCGAGAAGGCGCCGATCAGCGGCCATGGACTCGGGCTTAGAATATGAAAATCGTGATTCTTGGCGTGCGCCTCGGCCATCGTCCCGTCGCTCCTCACCCTGACGCCCCGCGCCGTTCCCGGCATCCGGCCAATCGCTCTTTGGCTGGGCGCCGCATACAGGACCCCCAAGCTTGTCCGCACACTTAGTCGGTGCCGACCTCTGTTGTCACGCGTTCGCGATCAGAAATCGCGTTTCGTGCCCGAAGCCCCCGTGGTCGCGACCGAAGCCGTCACCGGCTGGCCGTTCTTGGAGGCGAAATACGTGTAGGACAGGGTCATCTCGGAGAGATGCGCGGTGTTCGAATCCTCCCGCACCGCCGGGTCGACGTAGAACACCACCGGCACGTCCAGCGTCTCGCCCGGCTGCAAAGTCTGCTCGTTGAAGCAGAAACAGGCGATCTTGACGAAGTAGCTGCCCATCAGGCCGGGCTGGACGTTGAAGGTCGCGACGCCGGTCGATGGCTTGGCTCCGGTGTTCTGCACCCGGAAGAACACCGTCTTGGTCTCGCCCAGCTTCGCCTCGACGGTGTTGGCTTCTGGGGCGAACTTCCACGGCAGGCCCGGCGCGACGTTGGTATCGAAGTGCACCACCATGCTGTCGTCGGTGCGCGCCGCAGACGCGAGGGCCGGGCCCTGGCGCGGCGTGCCGTCGTAGCCGGTCGCCTTGCAGAAGGCGTCGTAGAGCGGCACCGACGCGAAGGCGAGGCCGACCATGCCGACCGCCAGGCCGGCGCACGCGATCGCCGTGCGCTTGGCCCCGCGGATCGGATCGGAATGGGGTTTTGTCATCGTGCCCCTCAGAGCGGACGGCTGAGGATTTGCGGGCCGAGCTTGACGATCGTCAGCACGAAGAACAGCAGGACCCAGGCACCCAGGGCCAACGCGATGGCCACGGAACGCTTCCGGCGGCGCGCCTCCTCGGCGGGCGTGAGCTGGCGATAGGGGACTTCCGGATCCGCCATGGCGATCAGACCGTCACCGGCAGGAACAGGCCGAAGCTCTGTTCGGCGAGCAGCGCGGAGAACAGCGCGAACAGGTACAGGATCGAGAAGCCGAACATGCCCATCGCAGCCCGCTTCTCGGCGTCGCCGGTGCGGTTTCTCAGGACGCGAACGCTGAACGCCAGCATGCCGACGCCGCCGATCACGGCGATCACCGCGTAGAGCAGGCCGCCGAAGCCGAGCGCCACGGGCACGAGGCCGAGCGGGGCCAGGAACACCGAGTACCAGACAATCTGCCGGCGGGTGGAGGCCGGGCCGGCGACGTTGGGCATCATCGGGATGCCGGCGCGGGCGTATTCCTCAGCCTTGATCAGCGCCAGCGCCCAGAAATGCGGCGGCGTCCAGATGAAGATGATCGCGAACAGGACCAGCGACTCGATCCCGACCGAGCCGGAGACGACGGCCTGGCCGATCACCGGCGGCAGGGCGCCCGCGGCGCCCCCGATGACGATGTTCTGCGCGGTCGCCCGCTTCAGCCACATCGAGTAGATCACCGCGTAGAACACGATGGTGAAGGCCAGCAGGCCGGCGGCGAGCCAGTTCGCCGCGAGGCCCAGCACCAGCACCGACGCCACCGACAGGAACAACCCGAAGCCGAGGGCTTCCTCGGACGAGATCCGCCCCGCCGGGATCGGGCGCTGTGCGGTACGGGTCATGACGGCGTCGATGTCGGCATCCCACCACATGTTGAGGCAGCCAGACGCCCCGGCCCCGACCGCGATGGCCAGGAGCGAGATCACGCCGATGGCCGGCGGAACGTGGCCCTGGGAGACGACCATGCCGACCAGCGCGGTGAAGATGACGAGGACCATCACCCGCGGCTTGAGCAGCGCGAAATAGTCCGGCACGTCGCCGCCGACCGCCGTGAAGGCCGGGGCCGGTGCGTCCGGTCCGATCGTGTTCGTCAGGCTCGTCATCGCGTCTGCCGCTGTTGTGTCGGCGCCCGGCCACGCGCGTCACGGCCGAGTCGTGTTTCGAAATCGATTAGTTCCAAGGGTCAGCGCGAGCGGCACACTCGGCTTGTGCGGATCACCCGTCTTGGTCGCCCTTGCCGGGAAGTCGCCGTCGCGGCTTCCGGGGAAGGGCGAGGGCCGCGGTTGCGGCCCTCGCGGATATTGGTCAGTGCGCGCCCGGCTCGTCGACGATGCGCGGCAGCGTCTCGAACTGGTGGAACGGCGGCGGGGAGGGGAGCGTCCACTCGAGGGTGGTGGCACCTTCGCCCCACGGGTTGTCGGCGGCCCGCTCCTTCGAGCGGAAGGCCAGCACGACGCCGATCACGAAGACGAACATGCTGAGGCCGAAGATGTGGCCGCCGTAGGTGGAGACCTTGTGCCAGCCCGCGAAGGCATCCGGGTAGTCGGCGTAACGCCGCGGCATGCCGGCGAGGCCGAGGAAGTGCATCGGGAAGAACAGGACGTTCGCGCCGATGAAGGCCAGCCAGAAGTGCAGCTTGCCAGCCCATTCAGGGATGATGTGGCCGGTCATCTTCGGGAACCAGTAGTAGACACCGGCGAAGATGATGAACACCGCGCCGAGCGACAGCACGTAGTGGAAGTGGGCGACGACGTAGTAGGTGTCGTGCAGGTACTTATCGACTGCAGAGTTGGCGAGTACGACGCCGGTGACGCCGCCGACGGTGAACAGGAAGATGAAGCCCACGGCCCAGTGCATGGCGGCGGTGAAGCGGATGGAGCCGCCCCACATGGTGGCGATCCAGGAGAAGATCTTCACGCCCGTAGGCACCGCGATCACCATCGTGGCGAACACGAAGTAGGACTGCGTCTGCAGCGACAGGCCGACCGTGTACATGTGGTGGGCCCACACGACGAAGCCGACGACGCCGATCGCGACCATGGCGTAGGCCATCGCGAGGTAGCCGAAGACCGGCTTGCGCGAGAACGTGGCGATGATGTGCGAGACGATGCCGAAGGCCGGCAGGATCATGATGTAGACTTCGGGGTGACCGAAGAACCAGAACAGGTGCTGGTACAGGATCGGGTCGCCGCCGCCGGCCGGATCGAAGAAGGTCGTCCCGAAGTTGCGGTCGGTCAGCAACATCGTGACGGCGCCCGCGAGCACCGGCAGCGACAGCAGCAGCAGGAAGGCGGTGACCAGCTCAGCCCAGGCGAACAGCGGCATCTTGTGCAGCGTCATGCCGGGGGCGCGCATGTTCAGGATGGTGGTGATGAAATTGATCGCCCCCAGGATCGAGCCGGTGCCGGAGAGGTGCAGGGCGAAGATCGCGAAGTCGACGGCCGGGCCGGGATGGCCGGCGGTGGAGAGCGGCGGATAGACGGTCCAACCGGTGCCGGCGCCGGACGCCCCGGGGGCGCCCTCAACGAACAGCGAGCACAGCAGGGAGCAGAAGCCCGCCACCGTCAGCCAGAACGAGATGTTGTTCATGCGCGGGAACGCCATGTCGGGCGCGCCGATCATGAGGGGCACGAACCAGTTGCCGAAGCCGCCGATCAGCGCCGGCATCACCATGAAGAACACCATGATGAGGCCGTGACCGGTGACGAACACGTTGTACGTCGCCGGGTTGGAGAAGAACTGCAGCCCCGGCTGCTCCATCTCCATTCGGATACCGAAGGAGAGGAAGGCGCCGATCATGCCGGCGCAGAAGGCGAAGAGCAGGTAGAGGGTGCCGATGTCCTTGTGGTTCGTCGACAGGAACCAGCGGGCGAAAAACGACGGTTTATGGTCGTGGACCTCGTGGGCCTCGGCATGGGCTGCGGCTGTAGCCATGGATTCGGGTGCCTTGTGGATCTGACGGGTTCTATTCGGTCAACCGGACTTCAGCGGGCTTCGGCGAAGCTCGTTCCGTTGTCGATGCGCGCGTACTTGGTCTTCGCTTCCTTCAGCCAGTCGGCATAGGCCTGCTCGCTGACGACGCGGACGACGATCGGCATGTAGGCGTGACGCTGGCCGCACAGCTCCGAGCACTGGCCGTGGAAGGTGCCTTCCTTGTCGGCCCGGAACCACATCTGGTTCAGGCGGCCCGGCACGGCGTCGATCTTGAAACCGAAGGCCGGCATCGCCCAGGAATGCAGCACGTCCGCCGCCGTGACCTGGATCTTCACGATCTTGCCCAGCGGCACGACCATCTCGTTGTCGGTCTGGAGCAGGCGGGGCTGCTTGTCCTCGTCGATGTTGGCATCGAACGTGAAACCGCCGCCGGTCTCGGTCTGCGGGTACTCGTAGGACCAGTACCAGGCATGACCGATGACCTTGACGATCATGTCGGCCTTCGGATCCGCCAGCTGCGTCCGCAGCAGGCGGAACGACGGGATCGCCACGGCGACCAGGATCAGCACCGGCACGATGGTCCAGGCAATCTCGATCGCGGTGTTGTGGGTGGTGCGCGAGGGGGTCGGGTTGGTCTTCTCGTTGAAGCGGAAGACGCACCAGAGGATCAGTCCCAGCACGAAGACCGAGATCACCAGCGAGAGCCAGTGCAGGCCGATCTCGAAGCTGAGGATGTCGCGCGCGTTCTCGGTGACCGGGATCTGCCGGCTCATCTCCCACGGCACCGGCTGACCGAATCCGGCGGCGAGCGCCCCGGATGTCGAGGCGAGCAGGGCGCCGAGGGCGGCGAGGCTCAAGGGTGATCGGGTGATCGTCCGCACCGTCCGCATCTGCCTCTCGTTGCTCCCCTGCGATTTGATTTCCCGTCGGACTTTCCCGTCTTGAATGAGCGCGGGATGGTGCCGACGTGACGGACTGCCAGTTGTGTTACCCGGCATGTATCCGATCGCGGCTTCAGACCACAAGGACGTTCCAGGTGCAACCGCACAAGCGTCGCAGAGGGTGGTTTCCGACTGATTCGGGCGGTTTCCCGGGCACGCGACACCGGTCTTTCGCCGCCGCCGATTCGCTATCGCCGCTGCGTATCCGGCGCGATCGCGGCACCGGAGCGGTCTTTCGGAGCAATGGATGTTGACGGCACAACGGGATGTCTCAGCGGAGTTTCCGGCCAGCACGGTCCCGGCTCCGATGCAAGTCGTGGCCTATGCCGATGGCGCGCCTCGGGCGGGGACGCGGGTGCTCGCCGTCGAGACGCCGGTCAACCTGGTCTACGGCAGCGTGCCGCATGCCGTCATGATGGCGACGCCGGCCGACCTGGAGGATTTCGCCTACGGCTTCAGCCTGACGGAAGGGATCATCGAATCCGCCGACGAGATTCGTGCCACGCGGGTGGAGGTCGGCCCGGACGGGCTGCGTCTCCACGTCGAGCTGGCCCCCGGTCGCCTGCGGGAGCACCTTGCGCGTAAGCGCGCCATCAGCGGGCGGACTGGCTGTGGTGTCTGCGGCATCGAGGATCTGGCGGAGCTGCCGCGCGCCGACATGCGGGGCGCTCCCGACGTCCAGGTCTCGCTCCCGGCGATCGCCCGGGCGCTGGCCGGGCTCGACGCCGCGCAGGTGCTGGGTGCCGAGACCCGCGCCGTGCACGCGGCAGCATGGGCTCGGCTCGACGGCACCCTGGCGTCCGTCCGGGAGGATGTCGGCCGCCATAACGCCCTGGACAAGCTGATCGGCGCGGCCATGCGGGCCGGCACCGATCCGTCCGACGGTTTCCTGGTGATCACCAGTCGGTGTTCGTTCGAGATGGTCGAGAAGGCCGCGCGTCTCGGCGCCGCCGTGATCGTGGCGATCTCGGCGCCGACGTCGCTGGCGCTGGAACGCGCCCGGGCGCACGGGATCACGCTCTGCGCCATCGCCCGTTCGGACACGCTGACCGTCTTTACCGGCGCGCAGCGGCTGAGCGCGACAGAATAGCCAGCGCTACTGGGCGCCGCCGGGCTCTTTCTCGGAGGCGCCGGGGACGATCGTGGCACCGCCGATGATTCGCACCGGTTTCTTGTCCGGCGGCGGATCCTTCCAATCGGATGCCGGGGGCTTGGCCGCCTCGGCGACCGTGCCCGCTGCGGGCTTCGCGGGTGCCGCCTGGACCGGACTGACCGAAGGCGCCTTCTCGATGGCCGCGGACTTCGTCTCAGGCACAGGATCCGCCCTGGATGCCTCCGCGGGGGCGGCCTTCGGGGCAGGCGCCTCCGGAACGTTGCGAAGCGCCGGCTTCAACTCCGGCTGGCGCCCCGGCGCCGGGG
>NZ_VRVD01000340.1:0-4992 GCF_008040015.1 Methylobacterium sp. WL18
CCGCTGCGCCGCCGCGGCGAACCCCGCCCGGGTCACCGTGAGCACGCCGATCGGGTCGTCCGCGGCGGCGCAGCGGATCGCGCGCGCCGGGCTGCCCACCGCGATCGTCCAGGAGGGCGGCTATCTCTGCCCGGCCCTGCCGGAGAACCTGACGACCTTCCTGGCGGCGTTCGACGCGGCGCGCTGAGCCGGGGCTCGGTACAACCCGGATACCGCGCGGCGTGATGCGAATATGGCGCATCGGGACGCGAATGTCGTCGTCGGAGCAACTGCTTCCGCCGACGCGGCGCGGACGACCTGTATACCAGCCTGAAGAGGGCCCGCCCGGGTTGCGGCCCGGCCGGGAGGACACGAGCGATGCGTGCGGGCGATGTCCGGCGACCCGATGGGGCCAGCGCACCCTGGCACGCCGGCCTGACCCGGCGGCACTGGCGCATTCTCTGGGGCAGCTATCTCGGCTGGATCTTCGACGGCTACGAGGCGGTCGCCCTGGTCTACGCGCTCCGCCCGGCCCTCGGATCTCTCCTCACCCCCGAGCAGGCCCAGGCGCCGGCCTTCTACGTGGGGGCGGCGATCGGGATCACCCTCCTGGGCTGGGGGCTCGGCGGGCTGATGGGTGGCATCGCGGCCGACTACATCGGCCGCAAGCGCATGATGATGCTGTCCATCCTGGGATACGCCCTGTTCACGGGGCTGACGGCGTTTGCCGGAAGCTTCGCTCAGCTCGCGATCCTACGGTTCATAACCGGACTCGCCATCGGCTCCGAATGGTCCACCGGCATCGCCCTGGTCGCCGAGACCTGGCCGAACCGGGCCCGGCCGAAGGGCTGCGGCTTCCTGCAATCGGGCTTCGGCGGCGGCGCGGTGCTCGCCGCGATCGTCTGGGCGCTGCTCGCCGCCTTCGAACCCCTCGGCCCGGAATCATGGCGGATCATGTTCGCGCTGGGCGCGCTTCCGGCCTTCGTCTGCCTGTACCTGCGGCGCGCCCTGGAGGAATCCGAGCAGTGGATGCAGGCCCTGCGGGAGCAGCGCTGGGCCGCCACCGCCGAGGACGCCGCGAGCACGCAACCCACGGGACGGCGTCCGTTCTCCCTGACGGAGATCTTCCGGGAACGCGAGAGCCGCCGGCGGGTCCTGCTCGCCACCCTGATGTCGTTCGCCACGACGGTCGGCTGGTGGGCGGTCTCGTCGTGGCTGCCGGCCTACACGGAAGGGTTGGCCAAGGTCGCAGGCGAACCTGCCAACGTGTGGGGCCCGCGCATGGGCATCCTCTACAATGTCGGGGCGATCATCGCCTACCTGCTCTCCGGCTTCGTGGCGGATGCGGTCGGGCGGCGCGCCTTCCTGCTGATCACGTATGCCGGCTGTATCGTCACCTCGCTCGCCTGCTATCTCTGGACGGGCGGGCTGGTGCCATTCATGGGGCTCGCGTTCCTGAACGGGTTCTTCACCCTGGGCTTCGCCTTCTCGTGGATGGCGATCTACTTGGTGGAGCTGTTCACCCCGGCGGTGCGGGCGACGGCAGCCAGCGCCGTCTTCAACGGCGCGCGACTGATCGCCTGGATCTTCCCGATCATCGCCGGGCAGATCGTCACCCTGTCGGGCGGCGTGGCCGCCGCGGCCCTGACCATGTCGAGCGTCTACGCGATCGGGCTGATCGTGCCGTGGTTCATGCCGGAGACGACCGGGAAGCCGCTGCCGGATTGACGGCTTCGGCCGGCTTGCCGGAAAGGGGGAGGGGCGTCGACGCACCTGCCGAGACGCACATTGCGGATGCGCCCCTCGCCCGAGTCGGACGTGGGGCGCGGATCGCCGATCCTACGCCTCGTCGTCCTCGTCCTGATGCCGGCCCTTGAGCTTGGCGAAGACCGAGTCGGCGTCGATCCGCTCCTCGCGGCCGCCATGCTCGCCCGCCTCCTCGGGCTCGGGGGCCGTCGAGACCTCGGTGGGCAGAAGCGAGGCGCCGGATTCGGCGGCCAGGGCGGCCGGGCGGTCGGCCGCGGCGCGCTGGACCTCGAAGTCGAGGTTGATCTGGGTGGCCAGGCCCAGGGTCACCGGGTCCATCGGCTGGAGCGAGCCGGAATTCCAGTGGGTGCGCTCGCGGATCTGCTGGATCGTCGACTTGGTGGTGCCGACGAGGCGAATGATCTGCGAATCCTTCAGCTCGGGGTGGTTGCGCAGCAGCCACAGGATGGCGTTGGGCCGGTCCTGGCGGCGGGAGAGCGGTGTGTAGCGCGGGCCCTTGGTGGTGCGCTTCACCTCCGGCAGCTTCACCTTCGAGACGGCCGGCTTGAGCTTGTAGTGCGGCGCCTTCTGGGCCTTCTCGATCTCGTCGCGGGTGAGCTGGCCGGTGGAGACCGGATCGAGCCCCTTGATGCCGGCCGCGACCTCGCCGTCGGCGATGCCCTTCACCTCGAGCGGGTGCAGCTTGCAGAAGTCGGCGATCTGCTCGAAGGCCAGGGAGGTGTTCTCGACCAGCCAGACGGCGGTCGCCTTCGGCATCAGCGGACCCTGGGACATGTGCTCTCGTACTCCGGCCTGGCGGGACGGGGGCCGGGCACCGGGCCGCGGGCTCCGGATGCAGATCCGGAAGTCCCGTCTCACGCTGTCGAATGGGGATGAGCGACTATAGGGCCGCCCGGGGAAGGGCGCAATCGCGGGTTCGGCGGTTCCCGGGCGCTTGGCGCCGATTAAACGGCGCACGAGGCCGGGCTACAAACCGGATGTGAGCCCGACCGACTCACCCGCGAAGTCCGCACGCGGCCGGTTACGGCCGGGAGTGCAGAGGATGGTCAGCTCTCTGGCATGGTCCAGAACAGCGAATGGCGAGTGGAGCTTCCGGCTCCGCCTCGCCATTCCTCTCTGGGCTTGGCTACACCTCAGCAGGTGAATACCAGGGATCGGCGGTAGCCGCCGCCGATCTCACTCCCGAACATAGCGTGGCCCGGGGCGGGCAACAACGTCCAGGCCGACACCCTACTTCCCCGGCAGCCCGTGGACGATCGGGAAGAACGTGTCCTTCCAATCCTTGGGCTCGGCCTTGATGGTCTTCATCGCGTAGAAGTGCCGGGCCTGGAGCATGATCCCGTACGGGGTCGTGGAGAAGTTCGTGCCCGGCTCCTTCATGATCGCCACCAGCGTCTCGGGGGGCGTCTTCTCGTTGGTGGCCGCGACGTAGTCCTTGGCGGCCTGGAGCGGGTCCTTGGCGATCTCGGCATTCGCCTCGTCGATGGCGGCCACGATGGCGGCGGCGAGCTTGGGGTTGCGGGTGAACCAGCCGGTCCGGGCATAGAAGATCGCGTTGCTCACCGGCTCGCCGACCAGCTCGAAGGAGTTGAGCACCGCGTGGATCGCCGGGTCCTGCAGCTCGCGCTGCTGGAACGGCGGCAGCGAGAAGTGGCTGTTGACCTCGTTCTGGGGGCTCGCCAGCGCCGCCACCGCGTCGGGATGGCCGAGCTGGACGGTGAGCGGGTCGAGCTTGGTCGCCCCGTCGGGGCCGAAGGCCTTCTTGGCGGCGATCTGGAGCAGCACCGCCTGGGACGAGACCTTCACGGAGGGCAGGGCGATCTTGTCCTTGCCGGAGAAGTCGCTGACCGTCTTCACGTCCGGGTTGCGGGTGAGCAGCAGCATCGGCGTGCTGCCGACCCCGCACAGGCCCTTCACGTCGCCCCGGGTGCGGTCGTTGAGCAGCAGCATGTTGGTGGAGCCGCTGTCGACGATGTCGATGTTGCCCGACAGCAGCGCGTCGTTGCCGGCCGCGCCGCTGGTCAGGTTCACCCACTCGACCGTGACGTCGCCGAGGCCGGCCGCCTTGGCCTGCTTCTCGATGAGCTTGTGCCGCTCGGCGAGCACCGCCGGCAGGTAGACGAAGCCGGGCTGCCGGCTGATCCGGACCTTGGAATCGTCGGCCTGCGCCGGGACGGCGAACGGGGCGGCGAGCGCCAGCCCGGCCAGCAGCAGGGCGGCGGGGCCGCCCTGGAAGAGGTGACGGCAGAGTCCCGGAATCGCAGTCGCCCGCAACGCACGCACCATGTCTGTCCTCCCTGGCCCGCCGGCTTCATGTCCGGATCCGGGCTTTATTGGCGGCAAGTGGACAGCCTCATGCCGATAAGCGCAAGGCCCGGCGCGGTCTTCACGGCGCGGTAACGGTAACGTCGCACAGTCTCTCCGCGTGAAATTTTCGTTCCGGGGGCGGGCTCGTGAAGATCGGCATCGGAGCGAGGCTCCACACCATCACGGCCACCGCGCTGCTGGGCATCGCGGCAGTCTCTTGCATCGGCCTGCTCAACCTGAAATCGCAGGTTGAGCAGGATCGCATGGCCAAGACCCGCAACCTGACGGACGTGGCCCACGGCGTGGCGGCCTATTTCGAGGGCGAGGAGCGGGACGGCCGGATGTCCCGGGCCGACGCCCAGGGCGCGGCGATCCGGGCCATCAAGACCCTGCGCTACGACGCCCAGGAATACTTCTGGATCAACGACCTGCAGCCCCGCATGGTCGCCCATCCGATGAAGCCCGAACTCGAGGGCAAGGACCTCTCCGGCGTTCAGGATCCCACCGGCAAGTACCTGTTCCGCGACTTCGTCACGCTCGCCAAGGGGCAGGGTCAGGGCTTCGTCGACTATCACTGGCCTAAGGCCGGGTCCGAGGCGCCGGTGCCGAAGCTGTCCTACGTGCGCGGCTTCGCCCCCTGGGGCTGGGTGATCGGCACCGGCATCTACGCCGACGACACCGCGGCGATCCTGTGGGATGCGGCCTGGCGGGCGGCGGCCGGGATGCTGGTGGTGATCGCGCTGATCGGCTTGCTGGCGGCCGTGATCGGCCGCCGGGTGACCCGGCCGCTCCTGGCCCTGAACCAGGCCATGCACCGCCTCGCGGCGGGCGACATCGCCGCCGCGGTCCCGGAGCGCGGGCGCGGCGACGAGATCGGCACGATGGCCGGCGCCGTGCAGGTGTTCAAGGACGCGCTTGTCGCCAAGGCCGAGGCGGATG
>NZ_VRVD01000341.1:0-4981 GCF_008040015.1 Methylobacterium sp. WL18
CCCCTCCGCGTGGCGAAGCCCCGCCCGGAGCCCGTCGGCGACACGGGACGGTAGCGCGGCGACGCAGGATGTAGAGGGTCAGGCCGGTGGCGGCGAAGCCCGGCATGGCCAGCGCTGCCAGGCAGAACAGCAGGGCGAACAGGTCGCCGAAGAACCGGCCGCGATGCACCTCCAGGATGGACTGGAGGATCTGCCGCCCGAGGGGCGTGTCGGCGGCGTGCTCGGCTGACAGGAAGGCGCCCGTGGCGGCGTCGTAGCGCGCCTCGTTGCGGGCGCTGAGGGACGCGACACCCCGGGGCAGCCAGCGGATGCGGATCGTCGCCGTGTCGGCCCCCGGCAGGGTCAGGGTCACGACGCCGGCCTCCTGCCCCTCTCCGGCCCGGAACGCCGCCCAGGCGCGGTCGACGGCGTCGGGCCGGGAGTCCGGCACGGGAGAAGCCTCCCCATGGCCGGCCATGCGGGCCGGCTTCGCCCGCTCCGACGGCCCGGCGAGCAGCCAGGTGGCGCCGTCCTTGAACGCCGGGTAGGACCAGGTCAGGCCGGTGAGCGCGATGACCAGGTAGACCGGCGTCAGCCAGGTCCCGGCCACGGCGTGCAGGGACCACCAGCGCGGCCGGCCCGGCCGCGACAGGCTCGGCTTCAGCCAGATCCGCCAACGATGGATCTTGGGCCAGCGCAGGTAGAGGCCGGTGGCGAGGAACACGATCAGCGCCAGGGTGCAAGCCCCCGTGATGGTCCGGCCCCAGCCCTTGGACCCGCCGGGAATGAGCAGCCAGCGGTGCAGGTCCCGCACCGTCGCGAAGGCCGCCTCCAGCCGGACGGGGCCCAGCACCGCGCCGTCATAGGGGTCGGCATAGACCGAGGGCGGCCGCACCCGGGTCTCCGGGTCGCGGGCGAAGCGCACGAACGCGCTCGCGTTCGGGTCGTCCGACAGGGTGAGGGCGTTCACGATTCGGCCGCCCGCCTGGGCGTCGATCCGGGCGGCGAGGGCGGTGGGGGCGAGCGGCACCCGGTCCGCCGCCTCGACTCGCATCCGGTCGCGGTTGGCGAAGGCGGTGATCGCCTCCTCGTAGCTCATCAGCGCGCCGGTCAGGCCCATCAGCGCGAGCACGAACCCGGCGGTGAGGCCGAGCGCCCAGTGCAGGCGGAACAGGACGGTCCGGGGGGAGGGAATCGGCAGCGGCTTCACGATGCCGGCTGCGTAGCGCAAAATCCGGTCCCGTTAAAACGAATTTTGCTCGAGAACATCGTCTTGGACATCGGCTTCGGGATGATGCTCTAGACCTTTGATGTCGCATGCTCGTTTTTCGAAAGCCGGGGGCCACCTTTCCGGATGATGCGCAAGGTCTTTGATAGTGTGGCATTGTCAGAGCCGAATGGATGTCTCCTTCGTGGAAAGATGCTCGCGCAGAGTTCGGCCACGCAGACGACGACGAGCCGCGTAGCCCTACGCGATCTGACGGGTGACAGAGCCGCCATCCGGTGACAGGATCATGCCCGGGATACGCCACCCACTCCCGCATGGTCTGTGAAGGGGGCTCGATTCGATGCATCAACCTCTGCGCCGGACGGTCCAGGTCGGCGAGAACGGGAGGATGAACCTTCCCGCGGAGATGCGCCGCATCCTGGGTCTGACCGGATCGGGCCGCGTCATCCTCACACAGGATGAAGATGGCATCCGCATCACGACGGTCGAGCAGGCCCTGAAGCGTGTCCGTAGCCTGGCGGCGCCCTTTGCCGAGGGCCGCGGATCCGTGGTCGATGCGTTCATCGCGGAGAAACGTGCAGACGCGGCCCGGGAGGATGCCGAGGGCAACGCCGACCCGCATGCCTGATCCGATCCTCGACGCATCGGCCGTCCTGGCGGTCATCTTCGACGAGGCCGGAGCCGACCGCGTGGCCGCTCACCTGCCCGGCGCCAAGGTCTCCGCTGTCAACGCGGCCGAGGTCATGACGAAACTGTTCGACCTCGGCATACCCGGAAACACCGTCGACGCGATCCTCGAAGGATTGCAACTCACGATCTTGCCGTTCGGGATGGTGGAGGCGCGGGAAACCGCCCGGATGCGCCCACTCACCCGGCACGCCGGCCTCTCGCTCGGGGACCGCGCCTGTCTGGCGACCGCAAGGCTGGAGAACGCTCCGGCCCTGACGTCGGACAGGGCCTGGGCGCGGTTGGGCCAGACCGTTTCGGTCGACATCGACGTGCTGCGCTGACCGGCACGGATCGGCAGGCCGCGCTTGCTCAAGTCCGGCACGGCATTGTGAGGCTGCTGCGACCGCGGCCCGGCCTCAGGTGATCGGCGCCGGGTTGAACAGGGTCAGGTCGTTGAACAGGCCCCAGCGGTCGGACCAGGGCCGCTTGCGCCCGCTCGCCACGTCGAGGATCAGGTGGAACAGCTCCCAGCCGACCTGCTCGATCGTGGCCTCGCCGGTGGCGATGCGGCCGGCATCGAGGTCGATCAGGTCGGACCAGCGCTCGGCCAGCTCCGTCCGGGTGGCGACCTTGATCACCGGGGCCTGAGCGAGACCGTAGGGCGTGCCGCGGCCGGTGGAGAACACCTGCAGGGTGATCCCCGAGGCGAGCTGGAGCGTGCCGCAGACGAAGTCGCTGGCCGGGGTCGCGGCGAAGATCAGGCCCTTCTCGCGGACGCGCTCGCCCGGCGCCAGCACCCCGGCGATCGCGCCGGTGCCGGACTTGGCGACCGAGCCCAGGGCCTTCTCGACGATGTTGTTGAGGCCGCCCTTCTTGTTGCCGGGCGACGGGTTGGCCCGGCGGTCGGCCTCGCCCTTGGCGAGATAGGCATCGTACCAGGCCATCTCGCGGATCAGGGCCTGGGCCACCTCCGGCGTCCTGGCCCGGGGGGTCAGGAGGTGGATCGCGTCGCGGACCTCGGTGACCTCGGAGAACAGCACGGTGCCGCCGCAGGCCACGATCAGGTCGGCGCAGTAGCCGAGGGCCGGGTTGGCGGTGACGCCGGAGAACGCGTCGCTGCCGCCGCATTGCAGGCCGACCACGAGTTCGGAGGCCGGACAGGTCTCGCGGGTGCGCCGGTTCAGCACCTCCAGGCGGGCTTCCGCCATCGCCAGGATGCTGTCGAGCATCGCGGAAAAACCCTGGTGGCGCTCGTCCTGGAGCCGGACCACCCCGTCCCCGGCGGCGCCGCCGTCGGGCAGCAGCCGCTCCGAGACGAGCTTCTCGCAGCCCAGCCCGACCACCATCACTTCGCCGCCGAAATTCGGGTTCTGCGCGAGGCTCTGGAGGGTCCGGATCGGCACCACAGCCTCCGGGGCGTTGATGGCGACGCCGCAGCCATACGCATGGGTGAGGCCGACCACGTCGTCGACGTTGGGGAAGCGCGGCAGCAGCTCCTGCTTGATCCGCCTGATCGCCACGTCGAGGGTGCCGGCGACGCATTGCACGCTGATCGAGATCGCCAGGATGTTCTTGGTGCCCACCGACCCGTCCGGGTTGCGGTAGCCCTCGAAGGTGTAGCACTCGAGCGGGGGCAGGGGCGCCGGCACCCGTGTGGCGAGTTCCAGCGCGTCGAGGGCGGGGGCGACCGGGGTCGCGACCCGGGATTCCTCGACCCAGGCGCCCCGCGGGATCGCTTGCGTGGCGATGCCGACCACCTCGCCGTAGCGACGCACCGCGCCGCCCTCCGGGATGTCGGACAGCGCCACCTTGTGGCCCTGCGGGACGAACTCGACGAGTTCGAGCCCGTCCGGGAACGCCGTGCCGGCGGGCAGCCCGAAGGCGTTGACCACGATCGCGACGTTGTCGTGCTCGCTCAGCCGGATCGTGCGCGGCACGTCCCCGGCCGGGCGCTCGAGGCTCGGGCGATCCTGGGTCGGGCGATCCTGGGTCGCGCTGTCGATCTCGGCCTGCATCGAACGTTCCCTGCTCAGCCTTCGGTGCGGAAACGCCCGGCCAGGGCCTCGGCGTTGCGCGCGAGCAACCCCAGATCCGAGCCGACCGCGGTGAACCGGGTGCCGGCCGCGATGTAGCGCTTGGCCAGGTCCTCGCTCGGCGTGAGGATGCCGGCATGCTTGCCGGCCTTCACGATCCGGCCGATGGCCGCCTCGATGGTCGCGACCACCTCCGGGTGACCCTGTTGGCCGAGATGGCCGAGGCTGGTGGAGAGGTCGCCGGGCCCGATGAACACGCCGTCCACGCCTTCCACGGCGGCGATCGCGTCCAGATTGTCGAGGGCGCGGCGGGACTCGACCTGCACGATCACGACGATCTCAGCCTCACAGCGGGTGTGGTAGTCCGGGATGCGCCCGAACCGGGCGGCCCGGGGCGCTTGCGAGAAGCCGCGGATGCCGCGGGGCGCGTAGCGCGTCGCCGCCACGACCCGCTCGGCCTGCGCGGCATCGTCGATATTGGGGATCATCAGCGACTGGGCGCCGGCATCCAGGATGCGCTTGATGGTGATGGGGTCGTCGCTCGGCACCCGCACCACCGGGTTGGTGGCGTTCTCCATCATGGCCTGGAGCTGGAAGTAGATATCCCGCAGGTCGTTGGCGGAGTGCTCCATGTCGAGGAGCAGCCAGTCGAACCCGGCGCCGGCGACGATCTCGGTGGAGATCGGGCTCGCGAGGCTGCACCACAGGCCGATCTGCTGGCGCCCCGCGCCGAGGGCGGCCTTGAAGCGGTTGGTGAGTCGGTCCATGGCGATCCCTCTCCTGGCGGCCCCGGCCTCTGCGGGCCGTCGGGTGCCCATCAGGCGCAGCCTTTCCACCGGAGGTCAAAGCCAAAGGCTGGATCGATCGATGCTGTGGGCGCATGGATCGATCCATGTCGCGGGCGCTTGGATCGAGGCCGCGGGCGCTTGGATCGAGGCCGCGGGCGCTTGGATCAGGCCGCGGGCGCTTGGATCAGGCCGGGGGCAGCTCCGCCAGGATCGCGACCAGCCGGGCGATCAGCGGCTCGTCCGCGTCGCGCCGCCAGGCCAGGACCAGCTCGGCGGGGCGGGGG